>CAZQPZ010000032.1:0-7725 GCA_964595395.1 uncultured Lachnospiraceae bacterium
TTTGAAAGATGAGCACACAGTGAATATGATAAAGTTCATACGCTATCAAAACATAAGCTTTGCGAAAAGTATTTTGCACTTAACAAACTTTACTTTGGTGGCAAAGTTAAACTTACCAAAGAAACGCAGTTTGAGTGGGCAAGAATACCTCACTTCTTCAGAAGTTTCTATGTTTACAAATATGCCACAGGGCTTATCAGCGCACTTAACATCGTCAGCCGTATTTTGAAGGGCGAAAAAGGCGCAGTAGAAAATTATCTAAACTTCTTAAAGGCGGGTTGCACTAAAGATCCAATTTCTCTGCTTCGTGATGCGGGTTGCGATCTTGAAAAGGAAAGCACTTTTGACGAAGTGTTTGCCTTCTTGAAAGAAAAACTTAATGAGTTTTAGAAAATAAAAATGCTTAAGAAAATCTTAAGCATTTTTTAGCAGCACTTTTGCCCCAGTAAATATCCGCCCGCAAAAATAAGTAAGCCTATTGGAATTGCAATGTTAATGCTTCCGCAGCCGCCGCAGCCATTAAAGGTTGGAGGTGGGCAGCAGCCTACATTTTGAGGCGGGCAGCAGCTACCGCATCCGCAAGGATTAAAGCAGGGCATGTCAAAGTAGCAGCCTTGTGAGTAGCATTGTTTCATTTGTAAGCACCTCCATAATCATAATATTAAGTTTGATGTTTTTTTGCCTTAAAAAGAAAAACAGGCTAAGCCTGTTTATTAGTCCTCTAAACCTAACAAATAATCAGTTGTTGCATTAAGAGCCTGCGCCAGTTTAAACAATACATCTAGACGTGGCTTTGCAGTGCCGGCTTCATATTGTGCAATGGTATTTTGAGCCATACCAATTTTCTCCGCAAGTACCCGCTGCGATAAACCGCATTCAATCCTTGCTTCTCTAATTCTTTCACCCATTTTTATAATATCAAAATCTATCATATAGATATTATATAAAAATTTACTGAAAATTACTTGACTAATCTAGGAGCTAGATATATAATTAGACTAAACATCTAGATAATAGATATTTAGGAGGTAAAAATATGAAAAAATCAATTATGTTAGAACTATATTACGGCAATAACGCTAGTTATGACACTATCAAAACCAGCGATGAGTATAAAAAATTGGCCGATAAGAGTCTCAAACAATATGATGAATTAGAACAAACTTTGAATGAAGAACAAAAAAAGCAACTTGAAAAGTTGCTCGATTTGGAAATGTATCAGTCCGCTGATTTTGCAGAGTCTAATTTCATTGAAGGCTTGAAACTTGGCATACGCCTTGGCGTTGAAGCTATGGATGAGTAAACGCCTGCGGCAAGTGAAAAGTGAATAGTGAAAAACTGCGGACAGGCTAAGCCTGTTATTTTACAAATAATTTTCCGATAGTTTTAATAAACCAAGATTTTGGCACGAAGCGGGAAGCAAAGTAAAGATATTTTTGTTTGCCAATAATCACTTGTGGTTTGAGCTTTTTCTTCTCGATAAACTTAACCATTTTCTTAACGGCATATTCCACACTCATGCGCTTGTCTTCATGGCTGTCAACATGTTTTGTAGATTTTTCAACGCTGTTGCCATAGCGTTCATTTGTGGCGAACTCTTTAACTCTGTTTTTTGTGAAGTTTGTTTTAACTTCGCCAGGGCAGATTGCAGCAACTTGAATTTTAGTGTTTTTAAGCTCCATTCTCATGCCGTCTGTCAGCATGCTAACTGCCGCTTTGCTTGCGCAATAATACGCCCTAAATGGAAGAGGGAAGAGCGCACAAGTGGAAGAAATGTTGATAATCTTACTTTTCTCTTTCATAAGAGGAAGTGCACGCTTAGTTACATCAACAAGTCCAAAAACATTAATGTCAAATTGCTTTCTAATTTCTTCATCAGTAACAAGTTCAACAGCACCAGAAAGTCCTTGTCCAGCACAATTTATCAAAATATCAAGTTTTTCGCCCTTAATATGCTCAAAAAATGCGTCTAAATCGCTTTTTTTAGTAATATCGCATGGAAAAAGTGGGTCGTGCAATGAAATGTTAATAACTTTATCGCCCTTGGATTCAAAGTATTTTTTTAATTCTTGCCCAATTCCGCTGGTGGCGCCAGTGATTAAAACTGTTCTGTTCATAAAATCTCCTTGGCTCTATTATATATTAATTATAAGAAAAATCCAAAATCATTTAATATTGCTTGACAAAATTTTTCAATAAATGTATATTGTTATCGAAAAAGGAGGGATGCATGAATCACTCAAAACGCGGTTTAATTTTAGCCAGCGGAATTATTGTGCTTGTAAGTGCATTTATCAGCCTTTTAAGTGGCATTATCATGTTTGTTGCTTCAAGTTATGAAGAAATAATAGACTATGAATATTCTGTGTCTATTGTTGATCCTGGCATGATCGCAGCTGGCGTTATAAGCTTACTTATGGCTGCTTTTGCAATTATTGGTGGAGTTCTTCTAATCGTTTCTGTTGCAAATGGAAATGAATTTAAAAACAGACAGGCACTTTTCATTTCAGGCGCGGTGTTCACAATTATTGCAACTGGAGTTGTAAGCGTTGCTGCAATCTTATTGTATATCGCATTCGGACTTAGAAATGTAGAAAAGAGGCCTGCATGTGAAACTCAAAATGCTCAGCCAAGACATGTAATAGTTCCAGCAAGTTCAAAAAAATACACCCCAGAGCAGATGAAAGAGTATGTCGGCATGCTTAGAGATATGAAAGATAAAGGCGAAATTTCAATCGTTGAATATCGAGAACTTGTTTTTGAATTAATAAAATAATAAAAAGTTAAATATGATAAAAAAGGAGATAAATTATGAATCACGCAAAAAAAACATTAATTAAAATCAGCGGAATTTTGGCAAATCTTGAATCAGTTGAGCTTTTCATTTCAAGCATAATGTTTATTCTTGGATCAAGTTTTATGGTTGAATTATTAAAAGCTTTTCAAGAAGGCTTTGAAGAGAATGGTATTGGAACAACAATTGATGCTGATCCAACAGGGGTAGGTGTGGCAATTATAATTGTAATCGGAGTTGTGCTGTTGGCATTTGCAGTCTTTGCACTTACTGGTGGAATTTTGTTATTACAATCAGTTTCAGATCCTAACAAATTTGCAGCAAAAAGAAAGAGATTTATTACTGGATCAGTTTTCACAATTATAACAACAACTCCAGTTTCAATTGCATCAATTCTTCTTTATGTTGCTTTCGGTCTTAAAGATCCAGTTGCTGCTCCAGCTGCTCCAGCGCCAGCTCAAGCAGAGTCTGAACAAAATGTTGTTGATGTTAAACCTGAAGAGCCACAAGCTCAGACAAACTCAAATTCAGGACAAATTAAAACTCAAATGGAAATCTTACGTGAAATGAAAGAGCGCGGAGAAATTTCAAATGATGAGTTTAAACAAATGATGCTTGACCTCATTAAAAAAGGTTAATTAGCAATAAATAAAACCGACTTTGTTAGTCGGTTTTTTTGCGCCTATTTTTAAAAAAGTTTTTCAGCAGTTTGCTTGCTCTTTCATCTGTTTCTAATGAGATTTCCACCTTGTGATTAAGTCTTTCAGAGGAAAGGATTTTGCACATCAGTCCGTCGCCAGAAGTTTTTTCTTCAGCTGCATAATGAAGTGTTTTTATTCTCGCATTTGCAATAGCGCCTGCGCACATAGGGCATGGCTCAAGTGAAACATAAATTTCGCAGTTTTCAAGACGCCAAGACTTAAGCTTTTTGCAAGCCTTTTCAATAGCAACAATTTCGGCATGCTTGGTTGCGCATTGCTTTTTTTCTCGGCAGTTGTGAGCTTTAGAAATAAGCTTATCGCCGCAAACAACAACTGCGCCAACTGGTATCTCGCCCTTGCGATACGCCTTTTCAGCCTCTGAAATTGCAATGTCCATAAATTTATTCATATCAACATTTTATATCAAATAATTTTGTTTGTCCAGCAAAATAGTGTATACTTTTGGTATGTCAGATAAAAAAATAACACCCAAAACTTTTGAGAAGTCAAAGTTCTACACGGCTAGTGATGTAGGGCTGGGCTATCTATGCGCCATTATTGCACCATACGTGATTGCGCTTTTAATTTTGATTGTTTGCCGAATTATCATGTCTCAAGGTGTGTCGAGTGCGACGATAGAGGCGTCAAAAGTTTATAAAGTTTTCTCTATGCTTGTAGCGCCTGTTGGCTTTTGCATAGTCTTTTTCGCATTTAACAAAGTTAGAAATAAAAGCATTGTTGCCGCCAATGTCAAGTTTAAAATTGGAATTTGGAATGTGGTGATTTGTTGCGTAGTTGCACTTGTGTGCGTTTTCGGATGTCAATATTTTATTGGCGGGATTGACCATATTTTACAGAGCTGGGGATATAAAATATCATCCATGCCAATTCCACTTGAAAATTTTGGTTGGTATGTGCTTGCACTCATTATTGTGGCACTGCTTCCTGCAATTTTTGAAGAATTGATTTTTAGGGGAATAATCTTAAATGGCCTTAGAAAGTGCTTGGGTGATATAAGTGCAATTTTCTTGTCTGCTGCATTGTTTGCACTTATGCATGGCTCGCTGGAACAGTTAATCTATCCATTCATGCTGGGCATTATTTTAGGCTGGGTGGCAAGAAGAATGAATTCCACCTTTGCAAGCATGATTGTGCATTTTCTCAACAATGCCATTGTAATCACCATTCAATACATCTCAGTCGCAACCGGCAAAAGTATGGCGCTAAGCTATAATGCTTGGCAGTGGGTGTTGGCTGTGGCGCTGCTAATTGTTGCAGCTGTAATAATTTACTTGATTGAAAAATTTTACTTCAAACACAAAAATAAAAACGAAGAAGAAGTAAAAGAGGAAGAAAAACTTCAAGAAAAACAAAAAGTGCCTGTTATGGTGTGGGTAGGAATGGGAATAAGTGCAGCCATTGTTGTCATTAATACGGCAATTGCTTTCATGCCTTCAGCTGCGTAATGCGAATGATAATAAAACTAGAGGAATATACTAAGCCTAATGGAAAGAGATAAAAGTTTTAATTATAGTGTGCTAGTCTACTTTTTAATAGTGGTCTGCTTTGTTACGCTTAGATTGTTGTCATCATTTGGCTTACTCAATTTCCTTGGAAACGCCGGAGATAGAATTTTTACAGTTGTTGTGCAAATCTTCTTGTTATTGGGCGGATCAATTGTAATGTATTCCGCACTCAAAAAACAAAGAATTAGGCGCACTTTCACAGAGTATTCAATAGGAAAAACCTCTTGGAAGGTGGTGTGGTTAAGCGTGCTGTTAGGGGTGGCAGTGTTTTTCATTAACACCTTTGTTTCGGCATCCTTCAATGGGCTTATCGAGCTTTTTGGCTATGAGCATGCAAGTGGAACGGCAATCACATCCTATTCTTTTGCAACCCTTGTTGTAAACATAATTTTCACAGCTGTGCTTCCTGGCATTTGTGAAGAGGTTGCACACCGTGGAATGCTTCTTCGCGCGTTTACTCCGCTTGGCGCATGGAAGGCAATATTCTTGTCCGCTTTACTTTTTGGGCTACTTCATCTTAACATCGAGCAGTTTTTCTATGCAACAATCATAGGCATTTTCCTTGGCTTTTTAACCATGATGTCTAACTCTATAATTCCAGCCATGATTGTTCACTTTATGAATAATGCGCTTAGCGTGTATGTGACTTTCTCAGCTGTAAACGGCTTGCCACTTGGTAATCTTTTAGGCTGGTTTGATGCGGTGATTTCATCTAACATTTTCATAGGAATTTTCCTTAGCATAATCATTCTTATCGCGCTTGTTTATCTTGCATATTTTGTAACGCGAAAAATTATTCAAAGCCGCATGAAAGAAGATATGCTGCTTATCCAAAAGCAGTTTAGCGCTGTGCTTATGCGTCAGTCTTATTTTGCAGAGCTTGAACGAGCAAAATTGAATGCTAAGGGCGAAACTCCTCCAGAGGAAGAGGTTGACCCTTTTGAAAAACTCAAAGACTTTATAATGGTTGACGAAATGGCAGATGAAGGCAAGTTTAAGCCTTCTAAATATTCGCTAGTCTTGCTTACTGGCACTTTTGTACTTGGAATTGTAATTACAATTTTCACTTTTGTGTGGGGTGCGTTATGATAACAATCAACCTTGTTTGTGTGGGAAATTTGAAAGAAAAGTTTTGGGCGGATGCTCAAAACGAATACATAAAACGCTTACAAAAATTTTGTAAATTTAATGTTATTGAAGTTATTGAGCAAAACTTTGCCTCCAGCCCAAAGGACACTCTTGCGCGCGAAGGGAAACTGCTCTTAGAAAAGTGCAAGGGCGATGTGTTTTTGTTTGATATAGGCGGCAAAAACCTTTCAAGTGAGGGGCTGGCAGAGCTGATTGAAAAAGAAAGCTTTGTTTCAAGCACTTTAACTTTTATCATTGGCGGCTCTTATGGCGTGAGTGAACAGGTCCGTGCAATTGCAAAAGCAAGGCTTAGCTTTGGAAAACAAACCTTGCCACATAACCTTGCCCGCATTGTTGCAATCGAGCAAATCTACAGAGCGTTTAACATAATAAGCGGAACAAGCTATCACAAATGACCTGGGGAGGCGCCTCGGGCGAATTGAATTTTTGGCAAACTTCGTCTGTTATTATTTTAGTAAGCCACTAAGTGGCTGTCATTCTGAGCGTAAGCGAAGAATCTATTGAATAATATTCTGGCATATTAAAAAACTTGTCGTATTCATTTGACTAAAATGTTACAAAATTGTTATACTAAGGCCATGAAAAAGACGTCTGTTAAATCAAAAACATTGGCATTTGGCTTATGCGCGGCAGTTGTTGGCGCCGCATGTATTGCCCCAATATGTTACTTAGGGGGGGGGGCGCATTTAACTGACCCTAACTATAACTTATCCACAGCAGACACTGAAACTGTGGAATTTAACAAGCTTGGCAAAGACCTCGCTCAGCCAGTTTTTGCAGATTTAAAAACAAGACAAGAGCAAAAGTTTAATGCTTTTCAGTCTATGATGGTTGAAAACGGTAATTTTGACGAAAGTGGAAGTCTTAATGAGGCAAGTATTATGCTTGCGCATCAGGAGATTGCGTCTTGGGTTGTTGACGATGTTGTTATGCCATTAAATGATGATGAAGCAATTTCTGGAGAGGGAACAGAAAGCTCTCCTTACATAATTAAAAACGCAAAAGGTTGGAAATGGTTTGTTCTTAAAACAGGCTCACCAACTGAAAATAGAATTTATACATATGCCGAGCTTGGCGCCGATATTGATTTTGGTGGCGAGCTTTATTACATGGACGCTATATTAATGGAGGATGGCAGTGCCATTGGATTAAATGGCTTTAGCGGTGTGCTTGACGGCAAAGGCCATTCTATTTCAAATGTTGTGATTTGTGGATCAGGATTGTTTACAAACGTTGGCAATTTTTTATTGAATTTCTCAACCGGTGACATGGGTTATTATGATTTTCAGCCAACGCAAATTAAAAATTTAAATTTTAATGAGAATATTTACAGTTTGTATTTAGGTGGTGATGCGCCAGTTGGAACAATTGCTGGAGTTTCAAGTGATGTTGTGTTTGAAAATGTTAACTTTGGGTTAGAGGGTTATGGTTCTTTAGCCTCTATGATTTGCTATGGAATGGATGGAACAACTTTTGTAAATTGTGATTTTAAGCTTTCTGGCTATAACTCAACGATATGTGTTGTGCAAGGCGCTGCGCCTATTTATATGTTTGG
>CAZQPZ010000033.1:0-7615 GCA_964595395.1 uncultured Lachnospiraceae bacterium
GGCTTTGTTGCCATTCCGCTGCCAATGACAGGGGTGTGGTCGGGGAGCATAATCGCAGGTTGCACCAAACTTAAACCTTGGCAAACTTTAATCGCCATCGCAATCGGCAGTCTTATTTCTTGCAGCATAATTCTTGGCGTATGTCTACTCTTCGCGGGCAGTGAGCTTGTAATCTTATATATCTCACTCGGACTGCTTGCAATCTTCGCTATTTATGAATTGATTTCAAAGTTAATAAAAAAAAGAAAGAAACAATCAGTATAATAAAGTTCACAAACAAATTCAAATGATTGGAACAAGAAGACCGTTTCTCTCTTTTTAATAATGGCCGCGGTTTTCACGACCTATTAGTATCATGCGCAGATTGTTTAATATTATGCATAAGACTTTTAAAAAATATTCTATTTGGCATTAACGGCAAACGAAGTGTGTCATCCTGAGCAAAGCGAAGGATCTACTAAACCGACTCTCGCTTTAATCTTAATTGATGCAGGCGTGCGTAGTAGATTCTTCGGACTTCGTCCTCAGAATGACAAAAAAGTGATAAAGAAAAGCTCGCAAAAGCGAGCTTTTATATTAAAATTATTTCCACCATTTTTTATATGCAACGAGTTGCGCGTAATAAAGTCCGATTGTGAAGCAGCCTGCCGCAAACACTGGAACTAATATTGTGGAGAAGTAGCTGTTAAGCTCTGTGAAAGGCACTCCGCAAACATAGTTGATAAGGAAGATTATTGCAATCAGTGCTGCGAAAATGCTCCAAACTATGGCTGGATGCCACATCTTATTCGGCACTTTGCTTACAGTTGTTTTATAATTGTAATAATTGTAAACAACAAGCACGGCAGCAAGTATAGGGAAGAGATAGTACACAAAGTTTGTTGAAGCTTGTGTTAAACCGCAAAGGCTGAAAATGAGATACATAAGTGCGCTACCCAATCCAACAAGCCCGAAAACAAACAGGCTTACAAACAGCTTAAGGCGATTTGTGTTGTGTTTTGGGCGCTTTTCTGGGCGCTCATAAACTTTAAAATCAACTTCTTGAGAAAGATAATAACGCTTAAGATCAGCATAATCTTCAAAATCACTTGACGCATAAACAGGTGTTTCACTTTTAACAACTTCAGCTTTAGCATACAGCTTTTCAAGTTTTGCCTTAACATCGCTGCAAGTAGGGTCTACTGCAATATTTCTCTTAGGTGCAGGCAACTTCTTGTCAGTGCTGGTGTTAGGCAGTGTAACATTAAGTCTTGCTGGCTCAATTCTCTTAGGCTTTGGAATGTCTTTTTCGCTAAGCACATCAGTAATGAAACGGCCGTCATCTTTGCGCTCTTCTACGACTGGAGCCGCTTGTGCGACTGGTGCAGGACTGATAGGCGCTTGTGGTTGTGGGGCAACATATGCTTGTTGTGGTTGTTGATATGCTGGCGCAACTGGCACAGCTTCAACTGGAGCGGATAAAACAGGCTGAACTTTAACTTCTTCATAATAGCCTTGACGAGAGGAGAGAAGTGCGGACTTAAGCTCGTCTAAATCCTGCTTTGTAGCCTCTTCAGAACGTGCAGGAGAGGTGGAAAGAGCAAGTTCAATCTGATTTTCAGAATATGAGCGTTTATTCTTATTCTTTGAAAAGTCTTTTGCTGCGGCATAAACTTTTTGGTTGTATTCTTGTGCTTCTTGAGAAGAAATTACTGCAATTTTTTCTTCCGGATTCTCTTCTTGAGCTTCTTCTTCAATTTCTTCTTGTTCTTCTTCTACAGAATCCTCTTGATCTTCTTCAATGTTTTCAATTTCGTCAAATTCTTCTGTTTCTTCCAGAGATTCCTCTTCAGCTTCTTCAGCCTCAAAATCGCTGTCAGTAATCTTTTGTTGAATTGCAATAATAGGTGCTTTTTCTTCTACAGACTCTTCTTCTAACTCATTATTTGCGTCTTCTTCATCATCAAATGAGAAGTAGTCATCATAATCATCTGGAGTTTCAATTTCTTCTTCAGTCTCTTGTTCTTCATTAGAAACAGGGGATATGTAAGCAGCTGAAAGAGCGCTTTCAAAATCGTTTGTTTGAAGAGAAACCTCAATTTTAGGTGCTTGCTCTTCCTCTTTAGGTTGCGACATATCGACGCCATCAAACTCTAGTTTAAGTTCTTCTAACGCATTTCTGCCAATTTCAGTAATGCTGGAATATGAGCATTTTGGGCCTTTAGTGCTTTCTTTAAGATAAGAAGATATGTATCTCAATTCCTTCATTCTGTTAATGTTGGAATATAAACTTGGAAGCTTAATTTCTCTTCCATATCTTTCTTTGATTTCATCAATAAGTTCAAGACCATACATATCTCTCTCGCTGAGGCAAGAGAGGATCATGTAAGAAAGCTGACCTTTTGCTAAAACTTCCATATTGTTCACCTTTTATAAGTCAGTAGGGTCGAGGCACCCCGAGCTGACCATTCTTTGTTACTATTATACTAATATAAAAAAGGTATGTCAACAAAAATAGGGGGTATTATGAAGACATAATACCTATTTTTTAAATCTCTGTATCTATGCGCAAAAGACAGGTTTTGCGCATAGATAAGCACATAATACCAGTATTTTTAAAAATATTATGTTATTTTTTTATAACTAGTTTTTTTCTTTTATTTTGCTTTTGCAATAAAAAAACATAACTAAATCAGTATTATGTTATGTTTTTCTTCTTACATTTTTAATTCATTGTGTTGATATCATTTAATGAGCTTAAGAATCTCATAAATGCATACTGATTTGATTTTGTGGCTTTATCTTCGCCTAATTTAAGCTCTGGATTCAATATGCTTTTAAATTCACTAACATCTGTAAGATTTAAGAAATTTACCACTTTAAGGAAAACATCATAAATGTCTTTTCCAGTGAAAAGCTCGTCTGGAGTGTTATACAACAAGCTTTCTATAAAAATCTGATTTGGTAAACTAGCTGATTTTGATGATCTAAACAGCGTGTTTAAAATTTTAATCATGCTGATATAATTCTCGCCAACAGCAGCAATTTTTTCATTTATAAGCTCAGCTCTTTTAACGAAACTAATTGAGTAAAATCCCTTTTTGCGATTTATAAAAAACTTATAGTTATCGCCTTCCACAATACATGGATAAATGAAGATTTGTGTTTTTGGACCAAATTCATCTCGCCCAATCACTCTAAGGCAGCGGTCTTGATTATAAACAATGCTTGTCACAGTCATATTCTTGGCAAAAGCCTTCTGCAAATCCGCTTTTAAAGCGTCTAAATTGTATTTTTCAGCTGAATCAAACTGATATGCAAGCACATTGTCTTCGGTTTCAGCCTTCTTTTTTCTGCCCCTTTTCTTCTTTTTCTTTTTAGAAGCGTTCCAGGCATAAATAAGGCGCTCTTTAAACTTCTTCCAAGTGTCATTATATTGCATGCAGTTCAGCTCAATCTGAGGGCTTACAAAACCAAGGAAATATATAAACTCGCTGTCCGGCGTGATTGCACCGTTAAAAGTTTCATTAACTGGTTGCAAAATACAATTTGAAGTGCTCACAAAAGGAATGCTTTGAGACATGTCCTCAACAGCAAGAGATGCAAGTGTTGCCACTTTGTTTTCAGTTGTTTCAGCAAACTCCGCATTCTCGGTTTTTGCGATTGATTCTATAAGACTTCGTGAAATTCCCCTCATTATTCGCCCTTTTAACGCACTAGTTTGTGCGACAATTTAATTATTAACTAAGATAGCTTACTTATTAAGCGCCGTAGGCACAATTTTATCTTTCCCGCCCATGTAAGGTCTTAAAACTGGCGGAATATAAACGCTGCCGTCTGCGTTAAGATGATTTTCAATAAACGCAATAAGCATTCTTGGTGGCGCAACAACAGTGTTATTAAGTGTATGCGCAAAAACTGTGCCATTCGCTGTTTTATAACGGATTCCCAGACGTCTTGCTTGAGCATCTGTAAGGTTTGAGCAAGATCCAACCTCAAAATACTTCTTCTGTCTTGGGCTCCAAGCCTCAACATCCAAGCTTTTATATTTAAGGTCTGCAAGATCTCCTGTGCAGCAAGCAAGTGTACGAACTGGGATTTCCATTGAAACAAAAAGGTCTACAGTGTTTTTCCAGAGCTGGTTATACCAATATTCGCTTTCTTCTGGCTTGCAAACAACAATCATTTCCTGTTTTTCAAACTGATGAATTCTGTAAATTCCGCGCTCTTCAATGCCGTGTGCGCCCTTTTCCTTTCTAAAGCAAGGCGAATAGCTTGTAAGAGTTAAAGGAAGCTTATTTTCATCAATGATTGTGTTCATAAATCTTCCAATCATAGAGTGTTCGCTTGTGCCGATAAGATAAAGATCTTCGCCTTCAATTTTATACATCATATTGTCCATTTCATCAAATGACATAACACCGCTAACAACTTCACTTCTAATCATGTAAGGTGGAATTACATAAGTAAATCCGCGATCAATCATGAAATCACGTGCATATGTCAGCACTGCTGAATGCAGTCTTGCAATATCTCCAGTAAGATAATAAAAGCCTTGTCCGCTTGTTCTGCGCGCGCTGTCAAGATCTATTCCGCCCAATTTTTCAAGAATTTCTGTGTGATATGGCACATCAAAAGGCTTTTCCTTAGCCTCTAAGAATGTTTCAAGCTGCACATTTTCGCTGTCATCTTTGCCAACTGGCACATCAGCAGCAACAAAGTTAGGAATTGTCATCATAATCTGCTTAATTCTGGCAGAAATCTCCTCTTCCTGTTTCTCAATTTCAACGATTCTAGCGTTATTCGCAGAAACTTCAGCCTTAATTTTCTCAGCTTCTTCACATTTTCCTTCACGCATAAGAGCGCCAATTTGGCTTGAAAGGCTGTTTCTTTTACCCCTTCTTTCGTCGCCTTCTTTTTTAAGAAGTCTGTTTTGTTTGTCAAGCTCGATAACTTCGTCTACAAGTGGAAGTTTCTTGTCTTGAAACTTGCGTTTAATGTTCTCTTTAACAAGTTCAGGATTGTTTCTAAGCACTGCTATATCAATCATTTCTCATTTCCTCCATATATTAGAATACATTTTAATCTAAATATAAAAATAAGTCAAATAACTGCAATATATTTACAATTTTTTTAAATTTCATAGTAGGTACTCTGACATAATACTTACAATATATAGTATAGCAAAATCATTTTGCAAATAAATAGAGATGTTGTATAATAAAAATATGAAAACACTTTCCTATTTTGAAAAAAGAGATTTGAACAGCCAAAAGAAGATTAGAAGAATGACCGCAGACCTTCCAGACTTTTGCTATGACTTTTTCATTGGCATTTTATACAACTCTTCTTCACTTACAAGGCTCAATTATGCAATGGATCTCAACATATTTTTTGACTTTTTAGCAGAAAACTTACATAAAAAAAAGCAAGAAATAACTTTGCAGGATTTAGACGGCCTTAAGTCCAACATAATTGAGCAATTTCTATCCCATCTCTCCTATTATGAGCAAGACGGCAAAGTTATCAAAAATGGCGAACGTGGCAAAGCACGCAAGCTTTCAGCGGTTAGATGCCTTTTTAAATATCTTTTTAATCACGACATGATTTCATCCAATGTTGCCAGCAAGGTGCGCACACCAAAATTACATAATAAGGAAATTATCAGACTGGAGCCAGACGAAGTTTCACGTATGCTGGATGCAGTTTCCTCCAACAACACATTTTCAAAGCGCCAAAAATCATATAATGAAAACACTAAAGAGCGCGACAACGCGCTTGTAACTCTCTTCTTAGGAACAGGAATCCGTATTTCAGAGTGCATTGGTCTTAATGTTGAAGACTTTGACTTCTCACAGAACGCATTTAAAGTCACCCGCAAAGGTGGAAATCAAACAGTGTTATATTTCTCTCAAGAAGTTGCAGACGCGCTTAAAATTTGGCTTAAAAAACGCGCCACAATGGGCTTAGATGAAAATGAACACGCAATGTTTGTAAGCTTACAGAAAAAAAGAATCTGCACACGCGCAGTCGAAAACCTTGTAAAGAAGTTTGCTCAGGAAGCAACTCCCCTCAAAAAGATTTCTCCTCACAAGCTTAGATCTACATTTGGCACAAATCTATATCGTGAAACAAAGGACATTTACATTGTTGCTGATGTGCTTGGACACAAGGACGTTAATACCACAAAGAAACACTACGCTGCAATCAGCGAAGATATGCGCAAAGACATAGCGAATAAAATAAAAATTAACTGAATAAAACTCCAAAACCTGCACATATTAAACTTGTGAAGGAGATATGCTTCACGTTTAACGAAAAAAGAGGACATCACTTTATCCTCTTTTTTTGTTTTAGAGCACTACGACATTTTCCATTCTTTTATCGGCCAATGCACGATTAAGAAGTTTTACTCTCAGATTAAGTGTTTCAAGGTTTGCTGGAGAGTCAGTGTAAAAAGCTGGAGTGAATGGCTCGCAAGTGCCATCTTCAAATTCAGCACATCCTCCCAATCTAAAGCCAGAAATTTTTTTATTATCAGCAATTGCCTTATCTGGATCTTCTTGGTCAAACATTCTAAACTTTTTTAGATTCTCTATATTAACAGCAAGGCCATCAGTAGCCCTCCATAAACCGCAGCCACTTAGAAAACCTTTTAACATTCTATCTACAAGCGCCTCTCCAAATCCGCTATCCATACCGGGCAAAGAAAACAATTTAAGTGTTTGTCCGTTTGTCATTTTAGCAACCACCACTGTAGATCCACCCAATTCCCTATCAGCATCTAATATATAAGTAACACAGTTTAACTCGTTAACTTCTATTTTTACCCTTTCAATATTATCATAAAATTGCATATTATAACACCTCGATAAGCCACGATTATATCACACGATATAACCAATGTCAAATGCAATTTTTAAAATACTTGAAATTGAGAAATAAAAAAAGGATATGCGAAACATATCCTTTTTTAAATCTAGTTTTATAATGCTCTTTCTTTTATTTCATGCCCATTCATATCAACAACTTTAAGATTAGTGCTTAAACCACCAACCTGTTCGTAATATTTGCTAGTCAGCGGACTAACTTCTTGCAATGCCTCAAGGCTTGTAAAGGCCCCAACAGCAAAGTCGCCACCTTCGTATCTATCATAGTCATGCCCTACAAGAATATAGTATGAGCCATCAATAAGAGGATTTGCTTGAGCAAGAAGAGCGTCTTGTTTGTTATTTTCCTCGTCGAAAAGCTCAATAAGTGCCTCAACTCTAAAATAATTTTCAGGCGTCTTTTCGGAAGGGTCCCTAAACATACCAACATACATTCCATTGATTGCATCAATAATTGCTTGCTTTTCAGCCCCTTCTGGAAGATTGTTATATTCCTCAAGTTTTTCCGCTACTCTTTTTTCAATTGCTTCCTTTGTTGCTATTAAGTTGCAAGAAAGAAATTCCTCTACACTTTCATAGACCTCAATTATTTCATCCTCTATTGGTTCATAGAGTTTTTTAATACCATCTTGCAATTGGCTTACTTCAACATATTTCATATTTCCCTCCTTGATATATTGTAATTATATCACAAAAAATAACTAAAGTCAATATGCAAGGCAAAAAACATGAAGACTTCTTTAAAA
>CAZQPZ010000034.1:0-7602 GCA_964595395.1 uncultured Lachnospiraceae bacterium
GCGAACAAAACTTGAAGAAAGATTGCAAAACTCTCCAATGGTTTGTACATTAATAAGTTTAAACTTTTTCTCAAGTCTGCGCCCAATGCCAACAATAGAGTTTAAGGGGAGCTTGTATGCAATCTCTTTAAAATGCGCCTTATCAATCACAGTAACGGCGTCAGGCTTTTTTAAATCAGAGCCAAGCTTTGCATAAATCTTAGAAAAGGAAACGCCCACTGACACGGTAAATCCAAATTTTTCTTTAACGCGCTCTCTAATTTCATTTGCAATTTCTTCTCCGCTTTTGTTAAGTAGTTTCAAACTGCCAGTCACATCCAGCCAGCATTCGTCAAGTCCAAGAGGCTCAACCAAATCGGTGTAATCAAGATAAATTTCGTGAAGCTGTTTGGAAATCCTTTCATAAAGGCTGTAGTGCGGGGCTAGGCAAATCAGTTCGGGGCAGTTAAGCTTCGCCTCATGAATGGTTTGCCCAGTTTTAACGCCACTTGCTTTGGCAAGCTCATTTTTGGCAAGTATAATTCCAGTGCGTTTTTCGGGGTTGCCAGTTACAGCAACAGGTTTGTCTTTTAATTCGGGGCGACTGGAGCATTCAACAGAAGCAAAGAAATTGTTGACATCAGAATGCAAAATTGTTCTCATTTATTTGCCTTAGCTCCCTTAAAATGGTATAATCATAACGTAGATTTTTAACACTCAAAAGGAAATTTATGCAACAAAGATATGTAAACGCCTTCTGCATAGACCACGAAGGTGTAATTGAAGAAAATGTAAGGGCGGGAGTTAAAGTTTTGAACATTTTAACTTCATCTCCCAAAAAGATAAATGATCAGATGAAAGCGGCTGGACTGGACGGAGTGATAGTCCTTAGGCCTGACGATATAAATAAAAACTTAAAACTTGACTTTCCAATTGCAATGTATGTGGACATTTTGGAGTGTGATGAAAAAAGGTTGGAAGAGCTTTCAATGCATGCTTTGCCATGCGTTATCCCGCTGTTTGAAAATTTGCAGCGCACAGGCGAGATTTCAGCAGCTTATGACACATCTCCCGCAAAGCTTATTGAAGACATGGGCTTTCTAGACAGAGATTGCACCATTTTAGGCGGCTCGTATGCGGACAAGGATGATCTTGACATTCTAGGCAGTTATGGTGCAAAAATGGTGCTGTGCCCAAGAATGTTTGCGAGGGCTGGAAGCATATTGCCAAATATAAAGCTTATGGCAAAGCATGGTTTAAAACTACAGATGGGCAGTGGCGATGAAAGTGTGGATTTTGAAAAAGAGATTGATTTCTTGCACCTCACAACATTAGCTTTGCTGGAAAATCCAAAAGCGGTAACTAAAGAAGAAATCAAAAAAATAGCATTAGGAGAAGGTTATGAAAATTGAAGAAAGACTTGCCAGTGAATTTGGCTTAAAACAGGTTTATGCAGAAAACATTATTTCTCTGCTTGACGAGGGGGCAACAATCCCATTCATCGCGAGATATAGAAAGGAAATGCACGGCTCATGTGACGATCAAGTGCTTCGTGCTTTTGCCGACAGACTTAAGTACTTAAGAAATCTTGATGAAGAAAAGGAAAAGGTACAGCGCACAATCACAGAGCAGGGCAAGTGGACCGCTGAACTTGAAAAAGCACTTAGTGAAGCTCAAACTTTAACTGAAGTTGAGGATATCTATCGTCCATACAAACCAAAAAGAAAAACTCGTGCTTCTGTTGCTATCGCAAATGGCTTGGAAGGACTTGCTGACACGATTCAGCGTCAAAAAGCAGGCGTTAATATTGAAGAGGAAGCAGAGAAATATCTCAACGAAAATGTTGCTACTGCAAATGACGCAATTCAAGGCGCAAAAGATATCATCGCCGAGCGTATAAGTGACGACGCCGAACTTAGAAAAGTTTTAAGGGAAATCCTTTGGGATAAAGCCTTCCTTTCATGCGCACTTACAGATGGCGAAAATAAGCTGACATATGAAGGCTATGACAACTTCAAGCAAGAAGTGAAAAAACTTCCAAGTCACAGAATCCTTGCAATTAATCGTGGCGAGAAAGAAAAATGTTTGAAAGTGACAACAGAAATTAATCCAGAATTTCTGCTTAAGGAAATTCGCTCCAGCTTTAAAAAGGAATGCGCGGAAACAGACGAAATCATGGAAAGCGTGATCCTCGACAGCCTTGACAGACTTCTGTTCCCAGCTCTTGAAAGAGAGCTTCGCTCTAGTTTAACAGACACAGCTTGTGAGCAGGCAATCAAAATGTTCGAGGTCAACTTGAAGCCTCTTCTTATGGAAGCTCCACTTAAAAACAATATCATTCTTGGACTTGATCCAGCTTATAGGACTGGTTGCAAAATTGCAGTTATTGACGTTAAGGGCGATGTGCTTGCAACAACAGTTATCTATCCAACTCCTCCTCAATCAAAAACAGAGGAGAGCATTGAAAAGCTTAAAGCGCTTATCGAAAAATACAATGTAGACATCGTTTCAATTGGAAACGGAACAGCATCTAAAGAGGCCGAAATTTTTGTTGCTGAGCTTATCAAACATGTGACTCGTCCTGTGTCCTATGCGGTTGTAAGTGAAGCTGGCGCATCAGTTTATTCAGCATCAAAACTTGGTGCGGAAGAATTTCCAGACTATGACGTGTCCCTCAGAAGTGCGGTGTCCATTGCAAGACGTTTGCAAGACCCACTTGCTGAACTTATCAAGATTGATGTTAAGAGCATTGGTGTTGGTCAGTATCAGCACGACATGCCACAAAATAGACTAACAGAGGTGCTTACCGGTGTTGTTGAAGATTGCGTTAACAGCGTGAGCGTTGACCTTAACACGGCATCTCCATCACTTCTTTCATACGTGTCTGGACTTAACATGTCTATTGCAAAAAATATCACTGCCTATAGGGCAAAAATCAAAGGCTTCAAAACAAGGGAAGAACTTTTAAGCGTTCCAAAACTTGGACCAAAAGCCTACCAGCAGTGCGCAGGATTCTTAAGAATTGCAGGCGGAGAAAACATTCTTGATAACACTGGTGTTCACCCAGAAGCGTATGATGCAACAAAGAAAATTTTAAAAATGTTTAATGTGACAGCTGCCTCAGTTGCAAGCGGCGAGGCAAATCTTGCAAGCCTTGTTTCTCTTAAAGGGGAAGATAAAGTTGCTGCTGAACTGGGCATTGGAACTCCAACTCTTCACGATATTGTTGCTGAGCTTGCAAAACCTGGCAGAGACATTCGTGAAAGCATGCCAAAGCCAGTACTCAGAAGTGATGTTATCACCATGGAAGACCTTAAAGAGGGAATGATCTTCACAGGCAAAGTGCGTAATGTTGTTGACTTTGGTGCGTTCGTTGACATCGGCGTTCATCAAGACGGACTTGTTCACATTTCACAGATTTGCGATGCCTACATCCGCCACCCATCCGAGGCATTAAAAGTGGGACAAAGCGTTGATGTGAAGATTATTGGAATCGACCTTAACAAGAAAAGAATTTCGCTTACAATGAAAGGAATTGAGAAGGATTAAGTTTACTATTAACTTTTCTAGAGTAGAAAAGTTACAAAAGACTTTGGGGAGTTTCGATTCTCCCCAAACCCCTACAAACGACCTACTTTTTTAAAAAGTAGGCAAAATTATTTTTGTTTTAAAAGAAATGATTCATTGTCATTTCTTAATCTGCGAAAGCAAGCTTTGGGAGGAAGGGCTTTGCCCGTTCCCAACCGAAAGAAACCCATTTATGGGTTTGCTTGAGGGAAAGCGGCTGAAGCCCCGCCAGTGGAGGGAGATTGGGACGGGGAACCGACCGAGTAGCGGTCAGGTTAGCGAAGCGCCGTGCCCGCGTTAAGCGAGGTTGGTGCCTCCCCAGGAGAATAAATGCATATCGAAGAATGTCCATATTGCAAAAGCACAATGAAAAGCATAAAGGAAAGTGGGTTTGTGGGCTGCGAGCATTGCTATCAGTCCATAGATTCTCTCATTCAAGCTGCTCGCGGGCTTTTTGATGGCAAGTCTTTCCATGGCAAACCTCCAAAAAGGAGGGATGATGGACAGATATAAACGCGTTGCAATTTCATCTCGCATTCGTCTTGCGCGAAACATTTCTGGCGTTGAATTTATGCCAAAATTAAACGACCCAAACAAGATTTATTACATTACTTCTTCCATGAAAACAATATTGAATTCTTATGGAGATTTTACAACGCTTGAGCTTAAAGATATGCCGCTGTCGCGTTGCACATCGCTACTCGAGCGCCATGTGATAAGCAAGGAGCTGATTGAAAATAAGGACATTTCACTTGTTTCCACAAATGAGGATGAAAGCCTTAACATCATGATTTTGGAAGAAGATCATCTTCGCCTGCAAAGCATTTTGCCGGGATTAAGTTTGGTTGAGGCGTACAACAAACTTCTTCCGCTTGACGAAAAAATTTCAACAAACTTTAAAATTGCTTTCGATGATGAATTTGGCTATCTCACATCTTCGCCATCCAATCTTGGAACGGGAATGAGGGCATCAATCATGGTGTTTATCCCAGCGCTTGTTATGAGTGGAAGAATTAATTCATTAAAAAAACAGGCGCGCTCTTTCGGTCTAACTTTCCGTGGCGTTTATGGCGAAGGTAGCGAAGGGTTAGGGTACATTTATCAAATTTCAAATCAAGGACTGCTGTGGCTTTCAGAGGAAGAGATTATCGACCGCGTTTGCGACTTTTTCTTCAATGTCTATCATGAAGAAATGAGTTTAAGAAAGGAAATTTTTGAGAAAAATCATGATAAACTTTGCGACCAAATTTTGCGCGCTTATGGCACGCTGATAAATGCCTATCTTTTGGAGGAGCGTGAAATGTTTTCGCTTCTTGGGCTTATCCGATTTGGTCACGAGCTTGGGCTTGTGAAAATCCGCAACATAGAAATGTTTATGAAGCTTTATTATCATGGCGGCTCTGCATCAATGCAAGAAATTCGTACTTTTTCTCAAGATGAAGAGGAAAATCACATTCGCGCCGAGTATATAGCAAAAAGGGTTAAAAACCTTGTAAAGATAGGAGGAGAAAAATGAATATAGGGTCAAACTTCTTTTCTGACACAATTGAAAAGGTTATTAAAAATGCCAGTCGCATAGCTTTGCGTTTTGGCAGTGATGTTGTTGGCACAGAACACATTTTGTATGGCATTACTTCTGTCAGAGATTGCCTTGCTGCAAAAGCGCTTGCAGACTATGGCGTGACAGATGAGGATTTGTTTGAACTTTTCAGTGAAAACTCTTATGAGGAACAGGCATTTGGCTCAGTTGAGCTTTCGCCTCGTGTTAAAGATTTGTTTAGAATCGCTCAGCAAATCGCACTTCAAAACAATCACAGCTTTTTGGGGACAGAGCATTTAATGCTTGCTCTATTGTCTTCGCCGGGCTCAGTTGCGCTTAAGCTTCTTGTAAACCATTATGGCGTTGATCTTCAAGCACTTGCAAACAAAATTTCAGGCATGCTTTCAAACGCGGCTGTTCATCCAGCGGAGAAAAGCAAGTCTGTGCAATCAAAAAGCACCCTCCCAGAAAAGCTTCTCGAAATGGGCAGTGACATAACACTTAAAGCCAAAGAGGGCAAGCTTGACCCAGTGATTGGCAGAGAAAGCGAAATTGAAAGAGTGATTGAAATCCTTTGCCGCAAAACAAAAAATAATCCTGTGCTTATCGGCGAAGCAGGCGTGGGTAAAACTGCAATCGTTGAGGGTTTAGCTCAAGCAATTGTAAGTGGTAATGTCCCAGAAATATTAAAAGACAAAGTCATCTTCTCACTGGAGATTGGCGGACTTATGGCTGGCACAAAGTATCGCGGCTCTATGGAAGAAAAACTTAAAGATGTTATCGAAACAATCATCCAAGATAAGAACATAATTGTTTTTATTGATGAAATTCACACACTTGCGCAGGCGGGCAGTGAGAAGGGGGAAACAAGCCCATCAGACATGCTTAAGCCATATCTTGCTCGTGGCGAAATGCAAACTATTGGCGCAACAACAACAGACGAATACAGGAAGTTTATTGAAAAGGATAAGGCTCTCGAGCGCCGCTTCCAACCAATACTTGTAAATCCGCCATCAGTTGAGGACACAATCTTAATCTTGAAAGGTCTTAAAGACAGCTATGAAGCCTTCCATAAAATTAAGATTTCAGATGAGGCAATCGAAGCTGCCGCGGTGCTTTCTGACCGCTATATTATGGATAGGTCTCTTCCAGACAAAGCCATTGACCTTATCGACGAGGCTTGCAGTAAGGCTAAAGTTAATTTTTCAGTAAAGCCACAGCCAATCAAGAGCTTGGAAGATAAAATATCTGCTCTTTCATCATCGCGTGATGATGCGTCACTCCAACGCAACTATGAAAAAGCGGCACAGCTTCAGTCTGAGATTATCAAACTTGAAGATGAATTAAAGAAAAAGCAGGAAAAATTTAAACCTAAAAAACAGTCAACTGGTGCAATCGGTGCAAATGAAATTGCAGCAGTTGTTGCGAAGTGGACTGGCATTCCAGTAACAAAAATCACAGAAAGCGAAAAAGAAAAACTTGTTCATCTTGAAGACATTTTGCATAAGCGTGTTATTGGTCAGGACGAAGCTGTTTCTGCAGTGGCAAAAGCAATCCGCCGCTCAAGAGTGGGCTTGCAGGACTCTAAACGCCCAATCGGCTCTTTCTTATTCTTGGGTCAAACGGGTGTCGGCAAAACAGAGCTTTCAAAAGCGATTGCTGAAGCTATGTTTGATGACGAGAATAACATTATAAGAATTGATATGTCTGAGTTTATGGAATCTCATTCAGTGTCTAAGCTTATTGGTGCTCCTCCAGGATATGTGGGCTACGATGAGGGCGGACAGCTGACTGAGGCTGTCAGAAGAAAGCCATATTCAGTTGTGCTTTTTGACGAAATTGAAAAAGCACATCCAGACATCTTTAATGCACTCCTCCAAATCCTTGATGACGGCAGATTAACAGACGGACAGGGCAGAACGGTAAGCTTCAAAAACACAGTTATCATCATGACCTCAAATGTAGGTGCAGGCGAAGTGCAACAAAACAAAAAACTTGGCTTTGGCGATGAGGAAGAGGCCGTTAGTGATAAAGAAGTTTATATGCACGCACTTAAAAGCAAGTTTAAGCCAGAGTTTATTAACAGAATAGATGTTGTTTGCGTGTTTGAGCCGCTGAACAACTCTCAGCTTATTAAAATTGCAAAACTTCTGATGTCCAACATTAATAAGCGTTTGAAAGAAAAAGACCTTTCAATCATGATAACAGAAGAGGCGCTTGACTTTATCGTAAGCAAGGGGTCAAACCTTGAGTATGGAGCGCGCCCACTTAAGAGATTCTTGCAACAAGAAGTGGAGGATAGAATTGCCGAAAAAATTCTGTTAGGCGAGCTTAAAGATAAGGGCGTGATTGAAATTGATTATAATGGCGAAGATTTAGAATTTACTTCAGCAAATGCCTAAATTCATTTTGATAAATCGAGTTATTTTGTTACAATAATCTTAAGGAGAAAAAATATGAAAATTGAATTTGTAGAAAGAAATTATAAAATTTCAAACAGACTTAAAGAGGTTATA
>CAZQPZ010000035.1:0-7446 GCA_964595395.1 uncultured Lachnospiraceae bacterium
GGATTAATTTTTTTGTCAATAACCTCACGGCTCTTCTCAGCATTTCTGCAAGCAATCACTTCTTTGAGTATGTCGTTAACAACATCAGCAGTATAATCTGTTGCGCACATGTTAAGCACAATGGCAAGATTTCTAACACTTCCAACCCTTTTAAATGTTTCAACCATTTTCTGGGCATTTGTAAGCACTTGTGTATCTCTTGGGATTTCCTTACCTTCTCTATCATGTCCCACATAAGTGAGATATGAAGGAATAACATTCTCCCCTAGAATTTGCTTTGAAAATGCAACTGCTTCTTCACGCTGGCGATCAGAAATTTTTTCATCATCCAAAGAATAGCCCAAAATGTTTCTACAAACTCTTTCAAGCAAAATGTGGTTGTTGTCACAATTCTGTGAGTTTAAAGATTTTGCATCACTAGAATCAAATTGCTTGTTTGCCACATCTTTAACAAGTTTAAATTCTTTAAGAGCAGGGTTATTTTCAATTTCTGCATTAGCTTGCAAGCAAACATCAAGAAGAGGAAGTTTGGTGTCCAAAATTGCATTTGCAAGTTGCGAAAGAAACTCAATTTCCTCAGTAGTATGTCCATCAAGTCTTTTGCTAATTTCTTCAACAAGTTTTTCTCTGTACATTTGAATAGATTTTGTGACAACGACAGTCGCCTTATCGTTTCCATTTGCAAAACTAGCCAAATATCCGGCAGGCACTGCTGTAAAATTTGTGATTTCAAAACCTAAAAGACTATAAATATAACTGATCGCTGCGAGGTTATCAACCGTCTCTTTGGCTGGTGTAAACACCGGCATATCTTGACCCAGTCCCCACAACTTGTCCATGTTTTTATCTCCAAGAGTGTATAACATGGATTGTGTTCTAACAAGTTGTTTATTGTAAATATCCTCAAAAAATTCTTGCATAGTCTTCACCTTTCCTATATAAATATTATAACACAAAACCTAAAACAAAGTCAATATTAAGTCAATTATAATTTAACTATTGAAATTTATTTAAAAATATGGTAAAATATTAGTATGAAATCAGTAACGTTTGAGATTAATGAAAAATTAAAGAAGGCAGTGCTTGAAAATATGCCAAAGGGCTATTCAAACTTAGAAAAAGCGCTTTACATATATGGGCAGCTGTGTCAAAAGTTAGAATACTCATATGATTATTTTTTAGATGAGACTAGCCACATAGACTTTTTCATTGAACCAGACAATATTAAACTGATTGATGGACTAGATAAAAAGGAAGTTGTTTGCTACACTTTCAACCCCATATTTCTCCAAATGCTTGTTGATGAAGGCATTTGCGACAAAGAAGTACTTAATCAAATCAAAATGCAAGATGATGTGTTTGCAATAGATCACGAATCACTCACCCTTAGCTTCGACGATGAGGACTATACTTTTGATTCAACAAAAGGCGTTATTGACAATAACGACTTAGTCCTTTCCCAATATGGCCCAAGTTTTGAAGGCTGTTACCACTTGTTTGGCACCACCGAAAAATTACGCAAAGCTAAAGCTAAAGTTTCTAAAGAATTCAACAAACTTATAGACTTAGAACAGGCTTATAAACTAGGCAAGCGAGACGAGCTTTTAGAGCTTCCCTTTGAAGAAAGAGCGCAGATGTTTTTGGAAATGGCAACATATGAAGTTGGACATTCGATGAGGACATTAAACTATCTTATAAAACTTAAGCACCTAATGTTTACAATCTGTGAATATGCGTACTCATATGAAAAGAATTTTGATCTTATTTTTACAAAAAATAAAAGTACAAAACGCTACGACTGCTTCGTTTTTATTAACCCTAAAGCTAATGCCTACGCAAAAGAGCCTAATAATTCTCGCGACTTAGAAATCTATCAGCTTGCCCTTGACGAGCCAAGAGTGGAAAAAATAACCACCTCTCCTCGTGAATTTCTTAAAGAATACATTGAGTCGCATATGGACAGAGAGGATGATGATCGCCTGCCACCAATCCCAGATATGCTTAAAGTATTTAACGATGAGAAAGCTTTAGACAAATAAGGCTATGATGAAATAGCGGCAAATAAATTGATAAAAATATGATACAATAGTTACAAGAATATAGGAGCAAAAGATGTTTGAAATAAATCAAAAACTAAAACAAAGTGTGCTTGAGAATATGCCAGAAGACTACTCTAACTTAGAGAAAGCACTTTACATATATCAAGAGTTGTGCCAGCTCTTAGATTATTCAATGCCTTTTTATTTAGAGAAAGAAAAGGTTATTAATTATTTCACAGACCCTAACAATTTAATTCTAGTAGACGGAGATAAGAACAAGGAAGTGGTTTGTTACTCTTTTAATGCAATTTATCTTCAAATATTAATTGACGAGGGCATTTGCAATGAGAACATTTTAAATAAGATTGCGATGGTAGATGGTAAATTTGAACACAGGCACAGCAGATTAGATCTTATCATAGACGACTTAATGTATAGATGCGACGCAACTTATGGTGTACTTGATAACAACGACCTTGCACTTTCAAAATACTCCCCAAGTTTTAAAGGCTGGCACGTTGAATTTGAAGAAGCTGGACAAAAAGAACTGTTGCAAAAGGCAATTGAAAAAGTTAGCCTACACCACTCGCATTTAATGCAGCTTGAAGATGAATATCTAAAAGCCAAACTCGACGATCGCTCACTCCTTGACATTCCATTTGAAGAGCGCAAAGAAATTTTTATCGACACAATACTTAACTCTGCCCCAAAATACTCTGTACAAACTTTTAATTATATTTTAAGACTTATGCGATACCTGTTTGACAATAGAGAATTGACTGCTCAAAGCATTGATTGTGAAATTTATACCCTGCCTTTAAGAAGGAATGCAAAACTAGCTATTCAATTTGCAAAAAATAAAAATAGCGGCGAATTTGAATGTTTATTACTAACAAATCCAAAAGGCTATACAGATGATTTAGGATATGAAAATTTTGATGCTTTAGAAATTTGCAAAATATCTCTTTTCAAACACACTATTGAAAATCTTGATATGGACGTGGAAACTTTTAAAAAGTAAAAAAGAGAAATTTATGTTAAAAATGATGAGCTTGTTGCACCTGAGCTCCCTTACATAGTAAAAGAAGGCAATATCATAATGGAGCCTGTTATTGAATTAGACTTTAACACTTTCCAAAGAAAAACTGTTGGATATAAACGCTTTTTAGTCAATGAAAATAAATGGGCAAGCTGTGATGGCGACGGCAATGTCATAGACAATAACAATACTACCCTGGGAGGTAAATAAATGGAAAAAGAAAAATTATTGAAAGAACTTAAAGCAAAGTGCAGAAAAATAATCGCTGATTGCACTGATGAGCGCAAGCTTAACATTTATGAAAAGATTGCGCAGATTATGGAAGTGCCAAACGCTTTTGCCCGCATTAATGTTGTAACTGCCATTAACATCCTTGTGGATCTTGGCTACACCAAGGAAGAAGCGAAAGCTTTATATCCAAAACTTATTTAAGCGCCTTAGGCGCTTTTTTATTTTTATTTTTTTCAAAAAGATGATATGTTATCTTCTAGGAGAAATTATGAAAAATAAAGTTATTGTAATCACTGGTGGCACTCGTGGCATAGGCTTTGAGACAGCGCGTGCATTTCTAGCAGAAGGAGCAAGCGTTGCAATTTTAGGCTCACGCGCAGAAACTGTAAACAAAGCAACTGAAGAGCTTAAAAAAGAATTTAAAAACGTGATTGGGTTTTATCCTGACCTCACTCAAGAAGAGCAAATCTCTGCCACTTTTGAGCAAATTAAAAAACAGTTTGGAAAGATTGATGTTCTTGTAAACAACGCTGGGCTCTCCTCTTCCACTAAGCTTGAAGCTTACACTCAAAAGGAAATTGACGGCATTTTTGACATCAACATGAAAGCGCCATTTTTGTGCAGCAAGTGCGCAGTTAAATACTTGAAAGAAACTAAGGGCTGCATAATCAACACAAGCTCAATGGTGACTAAGTTTGGTCAGCCTTCTGGCTGCCTATATCCAATGAGCAAGTTTGCAATTAACGGCTTGACCATTTCTCTAGCCCGCGAGCTTGCACCTTTTGGAATAAGAGTTAACGCAGTAGCGCCCGGCATTACAAACACCGATATGGTGGCAAAACTTCCGCCACAAATGATTGAGCCACTTATTAATTCAATCCCACTTAAAAGAATTGGCGAGCCTCAAGATATTGCCTCTGCAATTGTGTATCTTGCAAGTGAAAAAGCATCTTTTATCACAGGCGAGATCATTCATATCGACGGCGGAATGATTAGTTAAAAACACTATATATTGTATTTATTATGTCATAAAACCACTAACATGTTGTGAAAATTTAAAATCGGCGAATGCGGTCTGAGATTGAGGCTTCTTGAAAAAAAGCAAACTCCACCTGCTCGCCGAATTTTTTTATGTAAGCTTCGCGAGGTGAAAAATTTTCAAGATGCTGATTGTAATATATAGGTGTAAGAGCTCCAAACACATCCTCTGTCAGTACCATTTTAACATCCATAAGTTGAAAGTGACAACCCTCTGCAAATATCATGTGATAAAGCTGATGATCACGATCCGCTTCATAATTTACTACGCCGCGCACCACCCTGTCATCTTGCAAAATAAGCACCATTCTCTTGCCTTCACTTCTTATTATTTTTTCGGTGGCTTGCCACTGAAAGCAGTCGACTGCTAACCCCGCATTCTCAGCTTGGCACCGCAAAAAATCAAGCTTATCATAAAAATATTTTTCAGCAGAGTGAAGATCATTTTTTTGAAAGGAGTTTAAATATTTTTCTATTCCCACTCCCCCTCTTTCAACCTGTTTTTTCACGTTTAAAAGAAAGGCTGCCAGATATAAATCACGCAGATATAAATCAAGAATTTTCAAAAATTCAAGAGTGCTTTCTAATGTGCTGGCAGTCACACTGCCTCTTAAATTAGAATAGTCTCTCTCCCAAGCCTTAGCACATTCTGGAGCAAGATGGCAGGCTATTTGCCAGCTTAGCGAGTCTGCTTCATTTTGATAGTCCATATAGTTATATATAGTCTTATGTTACAAGGTGTTTATAAAAGGGGCATAATGCCCCCCTAAAAGCCACGCTTAGGAATAAAGCCAAGTGGACGGACTCTGTCGGCTTCAAACTCCGCCATAAACTTTATTTTGCCGTCTTTTTTTATATATCTCACTCTAACACCATTAGATAGTGTTATGAAATTTTTAACAGCATAACCTATTTCGTTTTCAAGCAGTTTCAACATATCTTCACTCACAAATTGTACATCGCTTGTTATTACGCTTTCAAGTCTGTTCATATTCCCTCCGACCATATTTTTAACATTAAGTGACGAAGTCACCCAGTAAAGGCATAATGCCTACACTTTGCGCTTGAGGTTGCGGCGGATGTACCCCATAAAACCGCGATACTTCATTTCGCAGTCATAAATCTTTTTGCTGCCGTTGTGAATATTTTCGCAAAGCAAAGTAAATGCACGCGTGGAGTCTTGCGAATTAAGATAGCCACCTATAGAGCAAGCGGAGCTGATTGCATCGTCCTCAGGAATAACGCCATACAAAGGAACATGCAGCGCTCTAACGACATCTTCCACCCTAAGCATTTCGCCATTTGCAAGAAGGTCGCCACGCATACGATTGATCACAAGTCCCTTGCTTGACAAATTGTATTCATTTAGCAGGCTTAGCACTTTGTTGGCGTCACGAATGCTTGAAAGGTGTGGCGTTACAACAACTATAGCCTCATTTGCAGAAAATACCGCCCTATGAAAGCCCGCATCAACTCCGGCTGGGCAATCGATGAGAATATAATCGAAGGAAGAGTCCAGCATGTTTAACACGCTTTTAACATGCTCTCCTAGTATTTTTGTTTTGCCACTATAGTGCGAAGAAGGCAGCAAAAAAAGATTGGGAAATCTTAGATCCTCAACTAACGCCTGTTTTGCCCTGCACTTGCCAGAAATAACATCAGTGATGTCAAACACCACCTGTTTTTCCAGCCCCATTACAACGTCAAGGTTATTAAGTCCCATGTCAACATCAACAAGCACAGTCCTAAAACCTAAGCTTGCCAAATTGACACCAAGATTGGCGCAAACTGTTGTTTTTCCAACACCGCCTTTACCGCTTGTTAAAACAATTTTTCTTGCCATACTTTTATCCTTTATACAAGTTTAATTCTAACAAGCACATATAAAAAAAGAAAGAAAAATTTTGTTGAAAAATTTTCTTTCTTGTCCAATTTTTAATCTAAAATTCTGTTGAGCAGAGCCTCATCATTAAGCAGTTTGCCAGCACCATTCATTGCAACATTTTCTGCTTGCTCGCTGATTATAAAATTGTAACTTAAATTGCGTTTCAAATATTCATCCAGCCCCACAACTTGACTTACGCCGCCAGTGAACAACAATCCATTTTTGATTATGTCTGCAGAAATTTCTGGAGGAAGAGTGTTTATTGTAACATTGATTGTGCGCACAACCTCATCCAAATACGCCTCAAGCACATGACGAATTTCGCCAGAGGAAATAATTCTAGTTTTTGGCACATAGGTGCTTGCGTCAAGCCCCATAACTTCCATGTTAAGCATATCATTTTTGTACAAACTGCCAATTTCGTTTTTAACTTTTTCAGCTGTTGGAATGCCAATTAAAATTCCATCTTTTGCCATTGCAAGCGCATTGGAAATTGCAATATCCATTCCCTTGCCGCCAATGCCAAGAGTTACACCTTTAAGGATTGAGCCAAGGTTTACAACAGCGATGTCTGTTGTTGCTCCGCCGATGTCAACAATCATCGAAGCTTTTGGCGAGATAACGCTCACGCCCTGACCAATAAGCGAGCAAATTACTGTTGGAATAAGACTAACTTCATTGCAACCCACCTTCTCAAAAAGTGAGTAGTAAAGCTCTTTTTCTTCAGTTTTAAGTCCGCAAGGCACCAAAACAAGTACATTTGAGCCTTTTTTAAACTTAATTTTCTTCAAAAAGTCGTTAAGCATGATTTCGGTGTACTCAAAATTTTCAATTACGCCATTTGCAATAGGATTGAAAACTTCCACCTCGTCAAGAGTTTTCCAAACAAGTTTTTTAGCCTCAGCACCAACCGCCTTAACTTCATAACCCTCTGCGCCCATTTCAACCGCAACTAAAGTAGGCTCCTTTAAAACAAAGCCTTGATCTTTTGCATAAATGGTGGTAAAAGCACCACCAAGCTCTATTGCATAGTTATAGCGCATATCTTTCTCCTTAGATTAATTGAAGGTTTTTCTTGAAGAATTTTCTGTAATCTCTTGCAACTTTCATTCCCTGGATAATTTCATAGCTAGGGTCTGAATTTACAATGAGTTTCATGATGATTGAATCGCCCAAGATGTCACAAACAACATCTGTTACAACCTGCTTTTTAG
>CAZQPZ010000036.1:0-6771 GCA_964595395.1 uncultured Lachnospiraceae bacterium
AGATTCAACAAGCATGTTAAGTTTGTCAAGCTCAGCCGTTACTAAGAATTGTTTAAAGCCAAGCACATGAGCCCTTATTTTTAAAGACTCTTTGCCATACACTTGAACAAATCTTGCTGATATACATCCCAAAATGAAAATGATAAGCACAAACCAAACAAGGTGAAAACTGTCATACACAGAGTTTAGCGTGGACGCAATCAAACCAAGCGGCGCGCCAGCAAAGCCACCACACCAGATAAGTTTAAACCACAGTGGAATTGGCGCATAAACAAACACCATCATTCCAATAATTGGGAAGAGTAAAATTACAAATGAAGGTATAGTACTTTCAAGCCCAATGCCACTAGCCCATCCAAGCATCAACGCCATTGGAATTATTGCAAGTATCGTCACTAACCCTCTAAGCAAAACAAGTTTTTTGGTTACATCATGCTCTTTTGCATAAATCGCTTTAACAGCCGATGCGCGGCTTGCACTATATTTATACTTTTCCGCCTTTGTGTCATAAACCTTTTTGTCTCCAGGGAAAAGCGAATTGAAATATTGCACTTCACAGTCGTCACTTACTTTCATGTCTTTGAGTTTTGTTAAAATTATGTGCGTTCTTGAAACAATATCAATTTTCACAAAGCCTTTAGCCGCCCAATCAATAACAAGGCTGGCAAAGTCTTTTGATTTTATATAGCCGCGAAATGCCATTGCAATGTCCATTGGCGAAACTTTTTCAGGCGGATAAAACTCAGGAACGATAATTTGTTTTTTGCCCAATCTACTTAAGCAAATAGTTAGCACAATTCCAATCGCACACAGAATAACTGCGCCAAGCACAACATAGTAAAGCGCGTTAGGCGCATAGTGTGTGTCAAAATAATCTTCTGGCAAAATAAGCTGCATTGTAAGTCCGGTCTTATACGGAAAACCAGGGAAACTGCAAGAGAGTGTAAGGCTTTCTTCATCCCACACAGCATTAACCGCTTCAAGTCCAAGTGGCGCCATATTATTTGTTCTAAACGAGAGCACAGCGCCAATATTATTCCCATTCAAAAAGTCTTTAGGAAATATCACTTTTGCTGAGAAGCCTCCAACGCTGCCTCTAAACCCATAGTCCATGATATCAAAAGTAAAGTCGTCAAACTCATTAATGAAATCCTCGCCCATGTCATAGAGATAGTTTATTTCATAAACGTGTTGTCCCTGTTTATAATCATAATCCGCGCCAGTGTTGATATAAAAATAATCATCATCTATTTCAACAAAACTATATTCCCTCTCCCCGTCCATTTTCACAGACAAAAGTTCAAGTTTGTTAACAGTTTTTGTTACATACTCTTTGCCGTTCACAATGCGTGTGATTTTGTTCACTCTTGAAACATTTCTCGAAAGCCCGACATTAATTCCGCCACGCTCATATGTGACAGCGATTATTTCAGTCACATTCAACACTTTGTTTTCATTGATGTTGATAATTTTTTCAACAGAGTTGTAAGTAACGTTCGTATCCTTAATGTAACTGTCCGCGCTCACGCTTTGCACAGTGCCTGTTCCCACAAATGCAAAAACAAGCACCATCACTGCTGCCAGCAACACTCCAAAAAATATTGATATCTTTTTGACAGATTTCATTAAAAATCCTCCAAACAAATTATTAATATTATTTTACTTCATTTCTTTTGCATTTTGCACAAACATTTCGCCTATTCATTTACAAATTGCTAATATATTTAATAGTTTCTTTAGCAAGAGCTTCCAAAGAAGTAAGCGGTTTCTTTTTCCTTTCGAATTTGTAAACATAGTCAAGATAAAAGCACTTCTCGCTTTTATCAGGACGGCCATAAATAATTTTGTCGTCACGCAGCCAGTATCCAAACTCCATGTTGGTGGTTAGTCCCGGACGCTTAGGCAAATCTCTGTCCACCCAAAATACAACAAGGCTGGCATTTTTCATGGCCTTAATTTCCCATAAAATTTGGTCCTCATAACTCAGCCTACTTTCAAGTTCAGTGTAATCAGGATTGTAAACAACCCCCTCAAAGCCCGCATTTTGCAACATTAAAATAAACTGCTTTCTCCAGTCTTTCTTTCTGTTTCTTGGGGTTGTTCCCGCCAAAAAGATGGAAGGCGAGGCAGTCTTTGCAATTTTATTTTCAGGTGTTATAGTCTTCATTAAAGTTTCCTTTTATATTGTTAAACACATTTTAGCACAACAAACAAATTTCTTCTAACGATTTAACATTTATTAAAAATAAAAAATCCCGCTTTCGCGGGGTTTTATTTTAACTATTTAATATTACCTGCCCATTACTGGTCCGTCATTATTGCAACCGTCTATTACTGGTACCTCATCATTTAAAGTTTCTATTACTTGGTTGTCATTGTTTTTGGAGCCAATATATGTTTCATTCATAAGCTTCATGGTTTGAAGTGTAATTTCACCAGTTGTTTTTCTTTGAATCGTAATATTAGGATTTATTTGATAAGCGGACTCTTCCGGGGGTATTGTTTTACTTTCTCTCAATAATCTTTCTATTGTTGCCTTGTCGGTATTAATAGGATATTTTAATTTCGCCATACTTTTCTCCTTAAAATTTGGTGCGCCCTGAGGAGCTCGAATCCCCAACCTTTGGTTCCGTAGACCAACGCTCTATCCAATTGAGCTAAGGGCGCATGATAATATTTATACTTAAGATTTTTTGTGCCCGTAGGCTTCTCTTCATGAGAGCGCAGCTCATTAGACAAGCGTTTTAACGCGCAGTCGCATCGCATTCGCAGAATGCGATATCCAATTGAGCTAAGGGCGCATAATTCTTAAGCACGGAGTTTATAGTAACACTTTTTTGTGAAAATGTAAACCTTTTTTCATATTTTTTAATAAAAAATCTTGCGCTTGGCAAGATTTTATTTTATTCTTCAAAATGTTTTTTAATTTCAATTGCAAGCGCCTCATGAATTCCTGGCACAATTGTAAGCTCGTCCAGCGAAGCTTTTTTAATTTCATCAACACTGCCAAAGGCATCTAATAGTGCTTGCGCTTTCTTTTCGCCCAGCCCTCTAATCTCTTCCAGCTGACTGTGGATTTGCATTTTCGTTCGTGTGCTTCTATGGAATGTAATTGCAAATCTGTGCGCCTCATCTCTTATTCTCTGCAGCAGTTTAAGCTCGGCGCTTCCCACTTTTAACAGCACCGGCTCGCTCTGCCCTGGCAGAAAAACCTCTTCAATTCTTTTTGCAAGAGACACCATTTCAATATCAAGTCCGCTTTCTTTCAAAATCTCTTGGCAAGATGAAAGCTGACCTTTACCACCGTCGATAATTAATAGATCTGGCTTTTCCTTAAAGCTTTCGCCATCCTCATTTTTTAAACGGCCAAGTCTGCGTCTAAGTGCTTCTTGAAGTGATGCAAAATCGTTAGAGCCTTGAACAGTTTTAATTTTAAACTTTCTATAGTCTGCTTTTGACGGCTCTCCACCCTTGAAAACAACCATGGACGCCACCTTGTTTGTTCCGCTGATATGCGAAATATCATAGCACTCCATACGGTTAGGGAAATCTTTTAGGTTAAGCGCTGTCTTTAACTTTTCGAGGGCACCAAAGGTGTTTGCATATTTAATCTTGTTTTTCTCAATATGCTTTTCAAGATAATCTTTCGCATTCTCCTGTGCCATTTTAAGCAGCGTTGCATTCGCGCCGTGCGGATTGAAGTTAAGCTTAGTTTTTTTGTTAAGCGCCGCAAACAGCAACTCACTATCTTCGATTTCATGGCTTAAAATAATCTCTTCTGGCACAATAAGATTTTCATAATATTGCAGCATAAAATCGAAAAGCGTTGCTCCCTCTTCCAAACTTGCGTCATCAGTTGGATAGTTTAATACACCCAAAATCTTTCCGCCACGAATAACCATGGATGTGATAACACCATTCAGTCCATCTGTTACATAGGCAAAAACATCCTTATCAACATCTTTAGGCAGATTTGCAACAACCCTTTGCTTAAGCTTTGCCACCATTTTCAATCGGTCGCGATACATGATTGCGCTTTCAAAGTTTTCGTTCTCAGCGGCGCTGGCCATGCGCTCTGTTAAAATGCTTTCAATTTCGTCATCATTTCCGCTTAAAAAGTTGATTGCCTTTTTAACTCTTTCAGCATATTCTTCCTTCTTAACTCGTTTTGTGCAAGGAGCGCTACAAAGGCCAAGGAAAAAGTTTAAGCATTCGCGCTTAGCGACAGAGCTTTCTGTCATCTTGTTATTGCATGTCCTAAGCCCAAAAGCTGAGTTTGCAGTTTTAACAATTTCATAGGCGGATAGCCCCGCAAAGTAAGGGCCAAAATATTTGTATCCCGGCTTGCCAATACGCCTTAACACTTGCAACTTTGGAAATGGATCGTTCATTTTTATTGCAATGTATGGAAAAGCCTTGCCGTCCTTTAAAAGAATGTTATAGTGCGGCTGATATTTTTTTATTAAGTTGCTTTCCAGTGCAAGAGCGTCACGCTCGGATACCGTGATAAAATACTCAAAGTCTGCAATGTTATCCACCATTGCTTGCACCTTACTTGGCTTTGGCGAATTGCGGAAATATTGACTAACTCTGTTTTTTAAATTTTTAGCTTTACCCACATAAATAACAGCGCCGCTTGAGTTTCTCATAACATAAACGCCGCTTTTAGTTGGCAGTAGCTTTATTTTTCTTGCAATAATCTCATTCATAAATTTTACTGTATACTTCGAGGGCAATATCCTCAGGCATTCTCATTTTTCCCTCTTTAGCACAATTTATTTGCTTTAGCCCAAATTTTTCGATAATTTTACCGTATGTTTGTTTTGCCTTTTTAAGGTGATTTTTATCTCTTTCATGATCATCTGGCCTTTCAGCGCGAGCTGCTTTCAGTTGTTCAACCAACTCTAATGGCACATCTAAGAAAAGTGATACATCTGGTCTTGGAAGACCTAGCATATCAAACTCTAATGTACTGATAAAATCAAAAAATTTCTCTTGAGCCTTTTCGTCCATTTTGCAGCCTTGATGAGCCATGTTGGAATATATGTATCTATCGAAAATTACCACATCATTATTTTTTAACGCATCTTCAATTTGCGCAAAGTTATATTTTCTGTCTGCGGCAAAGTAAAGTGAGGCAACATATGGGTCAACATGAGAGGCGCCCTCTTTGAAATAGCTGTTGCCATCCTTGCCCAAATATGGATTTGCAACAATGTCTCCAGTTGCACTTCCATAAAAAGGAAAAGAAAATCTTGCAACTTTCTTGCCCTCCGCAATAAGCCTTTGAGCCAAAAGTTTTGACTGAGTTTCCTTTCCTGAGCAATCAACGCCCTCAATTGTTATAAGCATAATTACCTCACAATTTTAATGATTTCTTCTGCAGTAACTGTTTGCTGGCTGCCAGCGTTCATGTCCTTAAGCGCAACCACACCATTCTTAACTTCATCTTCGCCCAAAATTGCAACATATGGAATTAATAATTTGCCAGCTTGTTTCATTTTGGATTTAAAACTTTTCTCTTCAGCCATAACATCTGCTGCAATGCCAGCCTCTTGAAGCAAACCACATAAGTTAAGGCACTCTTTTAACGTGTCGCCAAGCGGAATGATTGCAATTCTGGCTGCACTTGGACTAACCTCTGGCAACATGCCCTCACTTTCTAGCAGTCCGAAAAGTCTGCTCATTCCAATGCTCATGCCAACGCCCGGCAACTTCTTCTCGCTAAAGTATCCAGCAAGGTCATCATATCTTCCACCGCCGCCAACTGCGCCAAGATTACGCTTTCCGATAATGTAAGCTTCAAAAACTGTGCCGGTGTAATAGTTGTGCCCACGAATGATTGCAAAGTTGATTTTATAACTTTCCTCGTTAACCTTCATTGCTTTAAGATATTCACAAACACTCTCAAGCTCATTAATGCCTTGAACAAACATTTCATCTGTTGCAAGTTTTTGAGCCTCGCTAAGCACTTCTTTTGTGCCGTTAAGCGAAACAAGTGAAATAAGTTTATTGCAACCGCTTTCGCTAACGCCAAGCTCTTTTAGCAATAATTCAACTTCTTTTGCACCAATTTTATCAATTTTATCTAAAATTATTGCAATATCATTAAATTTGTCCTCTTCGCCAATTTCACGAACAAGCCCAAACAACACCTTTCTGTTTGACACTTCCACCTGCACTGGCAGATTAAGATTTGCAAAAATGTCAGCGTAAAGCCTTACGCATTCTGCGTCATTTACAAGGCTAAGACTGCCGTCTCCAATAATGTCGGCATCGCATTGATAAAACTCTCTAAATCTGCCCTTTTGTGGACGTTCGCCTCTATACACTTTTCCGATCTGAAATCTTTTGAAAGGAAAGTTAAGAGTGTTTTCATTCATTGCAACAAATCTTGCAAGAGGCACGGTCAGGTCATATCTAAGGCACCCGTCTGTTGAGCCCTTAACAAAACGATAAATTTCCTTATCAATTTCTCCACCGCTTTTAGCAAGTAAAATTTCAGAAAGCTCCATAACTGGAGTATCCAGCGGCAAAAAGCAGTGCTTTTTAAACACGGCTTTAACCTTATCTAACATTTCTTCAAACAAAACTTCCTTTTCTGGTTCAAGTTCCCAAAAACCGGCAAGTCGGCGAGGTGCAATTTTCTTTTCCATAACACTTTCCTTTATTTAATTAAAAGTCTATAGCATATAAAAAAAATTGTCAATCAAATTGACAATTTGGCTTTAGGAAGTCAAGAAATAGTGCCAAAAAATTGGAAAATTGCAT
>CAZQPZ010000037.1:0-6522 GCA_964595395.1 uncultured Lachnospiraceae bacterium
CAAAGGTTGCCAAAAGAAGAAATTCTCTGTCAAATGGATTTACGCTTCCATCCTCTAAAGGCGAAGCAAATTTGATTTGAAGTGGATTTGATTTTGAGGTGTATGAAAGCTTGCTCCATTTTTTATCTGCGTATTCAAACTCGCCCTCTTCATCAAGATAGTAAAGCTGCCAACTTGAGAAAGCAAATGTTCTGTTTCCAACACCCTCAACGCTTATCTCCCTGCCCTTTGTAAGAGTGCGAGCAAGCTCCTCAGATGAAGTGATTGTTCCACTATATCTAACCCCACAATTTTCGCCAGCAACAATATAAGTTTGATAGCTTGTTGCAATTAAACGGACAGAGCAGTTTCCTTGAGTTAAATTAGACGCCTTAACAAATAAAGTAATGTCTCCGCCATTCTGATAAAGAGTGATTGCACCATCAGGCGACACCATTTCACCTTTTTCATTCATTACAAAATCAACATAATTTAGTGGGCGTCCACCACGATAGATTTCTTCAATTTGATAGTAGCCAATATCTTCATTATTAAAAGAGAAGTCAAGATACGTATTTTGATCAAATTCGCAATCAACAGTGCTAGTTTCAGAAGCAATTTTATTTAGGTTGCCTTCATCATCAATTTTAACTATTCCAGATTCTTTAAACATTAAGCGATTATTGTTATCAATCACTGCAGCTGGGCCAACCGTGAAAACTTGGAAGCGCTGCAATCTTATTTGAGCTGTTATATTTTTATCTGCGTCTTCAATTTGTGCCATCACCCAAGTGTTATCAAAATCCCATGCGCTGCTTCCGCTATTCCACTCAAAGATTTTTGTTTCGCCATTTATTGTGAGCGGATACCTATCAGCCAAATAGAAATCTTGAGCATAGATTGCTTCTGTTGCACGCATGATGTAGTCTTCATGAAGCTCATCGCTATATTTATATCCACCCTGCTCGCCAAAAGCTGGCAAAAGTGTGCTGAAACTGTCATTGCTTGAAATGTACACAACTGAAAAAATGTTTCCATTATCTGGCTTTGACAAAACATTTCCTACAACCGAGCCAAGTTTATAATTGTTACCATCCACCTTGTTTACGCTTATTGACTCACCCGCAACACAGTCTTTAATTTTTGTTTCCCCGCCTTCGATCTCTCCAACAAGTCCGCCGATATAAATGTTTCCCGAAGCAGAGTCTCCGACATGCGACACTTTAATTGAGCCAAGTGTTACAATTTTTTCGAGCGTTGCACTTGAAACTAATCCAAAAGCACCGCCAATTTTTATTGTATAGAAATTTGCAAGGTTAAGCGAAACATCACTTGATATGTAACTTGCACAGTTTTTTATACTGCCGCCTTCAAGCCAACCAGCAATAGAGCCGAATGTAACTTTATTTGAAATTGTGTATTTAGGGTCTGTTAAGGTCACATCAGGATGATTAACATCGTTATCTACTTCGCAGCCAAATATATTAGAATTGATTGCTTTACCAACAATTCCACCAACATACACTTCGCCGCTTGACAAGAAGTTTGTTTTAATCGCGGATGAAATTGCAAGGTCTTGTATTTTCGCACCATTTGTTACTCCGAATAAGCCTTGATATGTATATGAGCCATTAACGCTAACATTTATAATGCTTTTGCCATTGCCATCAAATGTTCCACTGAAAGGATGCTTGTCTGTTCCGATTGGCGTCCAAGCGTTTTCTAAAACTATGTCATTTTCTAAAGTTACTTTTCTGCCTGAATAGTTTCTTCCTTTAACTTTAACTTCGCCGTTTTCGACCACCCCATTAACATCTGTGGCAAGGCTGGCTAAGTCTTCTTCCGTTCTAATGTGTTCTATGTAAGGTCTTTCGACAGTATCCTCCGCCTGCAAAGCATAATTAACACTTCCGCCCATAAACATAAGCGGAGTTAATGCCACCAGCATCAACGCAAGACCAATTAAAAGCACCTTTATCTTTTTCATAATCTATAATATATTTTTATCACATTTAACTTATTTTTCCAAACGATTGCAAAAATATTTCAAAATCTTAATTTTTGATTGCGTAATTTGCGCATCATGCGCTCCTTATCCTTTTCAATTTCCGATTTCTGACTTTTTGGAGTTGTCGCAGCTTGAGGCTTAGTCATGAGATAATATCTTAATTCATCAAGCGAGTGGTCATCACGCTTTATTGGATTATCCTCATTCCCCCACCAGTAAGCTTTAAACTCACGGATTAAGTTTGTGCAGTTTTTAAAGATAAACAGTTTAGCTCTGCCCTCGCAATTTTTAAGATAGCGCTTTACGGTTGAAATTCCGCTGAACATATCTTTATTTACTTTAGGATTTGTGAGAATTCCAATATCATAAAAAAGATCAACAACACTTTTGCTTGAGGCAAGCGTGCGCTGAGATGCCGCGCTATCGATAAGCGCAGTTATCATTCCATTAGGTGCGCGATACCAATTAAGTCTGTCTGAAATTTCTTTTATGCGCTGGGCATGATAGGCAACATCCTTCTTTGCTTCAAAGTGTTCAGCAACAACATAGACATTGCCATCATAGTCCACAGCATACCAATGTGCTGACAAAGGATTGTTAAGCCCTGGGTCAATTGAAATGTTATCCTGCCATTCATGTGGAATTTCAAAAGGCTCTATCACATGCACACTTTCGTCAAACTCAGGATAAACCATTCCACCAAGCGCTGTGAATTTACCCTCCTTTCTCGCTTCCAGTTCATCTGGCGAAAGAGTGGAAGAAAGAAACGCAATTTCTTTTTTAGATAGATAAGGATTGTCATCCCAGGTCATATGCTCATGCCACACTTCTTTTGAATTGTGACTATTAAGATATATTTCATCATACACCCACGTTAAACCTTTAAGCGGCGTCATCGTTCCAAAAATGTCGCCCTCACGGTCAAGCACTCTCATTTGGCATTCACGATAGATGTCATAAGGCGGCTCTTCATCAAACCAAACAAAATCAAGTGAAGCGCCTTGAAATTTATCTCTGCCTTGGTCGCAGCTTTTAAAGCCAATCTTGCTGACACCACCAAACACATTTTTAACTGTTATAAAATCTATAATTCCGTTTTGCGGGCTGTCCGATCTGCCTGAGGACATAACAATGCTGTCTATCCAGCTTTTGTTAAGGTATCTCAAAATCTTCTCTTGAGCAACATCTCTTTGCACCTGCCTAGAAAGCGAAACCACCCAGCCGCTGACACCCTCTTTTTTGTTTGCTCTGTATGGATGAATGCCACGCGCCATGTAAACAACCTCAACTGCGCCGCACTCACTTTTGCCGCTTCTGTTTCCGCCAAACACCCAGCGATTGCGTTTTGTGCATTTGTGGAAAGCAAGCTGTTTTTGATGAATCTTATTTCCACTGTTATATCTAGACAGGTTGTCTCCCGCCTTGCGTTTTAACAGCTCGCCTTCAATGCGTTTTAGCTTTTCTATTATTTGCGACATCACTCTCTCCTATTTGACAACTTTTTCTTTTGCTTCAACGAAAGCCAAAAGTTAAAATGAAAACATGAAAACTTTAATTTTTGCTTTAACAATTTTAACAATTCTAACTGGCAACAGCATTGCCACAGTTTCTGCTGCAAGCGACAGCGGAAGGACATACTATGCGAAAATATTAAACGAAAACACCTATTTTTACGAAAAAAGTGGCGAAAACTTTGAAAATAAGTTTGTTTTGCCTAATTCTTTCTTCGTTTTGTTAATTGGCGAAGAGGGCGAATACTATCAAGCTAAGTATCAAGACTTATTTGGCTATGTCAAAAAAAATGAAGTTACGCCAATGGACGGCACTCCTGTCAACCCTTATGCAAAAAATAGTTTCCGCGCCTATTCCACAGGCGGATTAGAGGTTTACTCTGCACCAAAAATTGGAGCATCCACAATCGGCAGACTTGGCTTTTTGCAAGAAGATGTGCCAATGTATGGAGAAATTATTGGAGATGAACTTTTTTCATATTCCACAAACAAGTGGTTTTATTGTTCTTTCCAGCAAAACGGCGAAACTTTAAGAGGATATGTTTTTTCATATTATTGCGATCGCCAAGTGCGAGCAAGTGAGAACACCGAATATTTTCCAGAGATAACCGGAACATTGGATTTCTCTCCCGCACTTCCTGCAAATGGTGGGTTGAGTGACACCGTGACTGCAATCATAATTTTGGCGGTCAGCCTGCCTTGCCTTATCGTTCTTTATCTCTTGCTTAGCCCAGCTAAAAGAAGAAAGGGCAAAACTGAAAAAGCAAAATCTCCGGTTAAGATCAAACGTGGCAAAGACTACTACGAATTTAATGAAGAAGATCTTTAACCAATTTTAACTTGAAGCTCTTTTAACTCTCCCTTTTCAAATGACCTTTTAACTTCCATGATCCAAGCTTCCGATTTTAGATAGTTATCCAGCCTTTCATTTGGGAAACTCATGTGCGCGCAGTTAGCTTCAAACGCGCTTTCGGCTTCGCCAATTTTTCTAAAATATGTGCGTCTTGCAATTCCAAGATCGGCATAAATACTTTCGACAGGCACCTTTTCAATATATCTTTTTATAAGGATTTTGGCGTCGATTTCCTTCATATTTTTAAGTGCTTGTTCAGTTAACACTTTCATGTTAATAAGTTTAACTTTTCGTTCAGAAAGCTCAATAATTTTGTCTGTCAAAGTAAGCGTGTTACTCGTTAAAATGTCGCTACCAAGCATGGATGATGAAGCGAGCGCTTTTTTCTCTATTATCTTATCAATAGCGCCTGCTATGCGCTCCAAAAAGCGATATGATGACAATAATGTTTTTGCCCAGATGTGATTTTGCATTGTAAAATTCCCCTTTTTTTGTTATAGCAAAATTATAAAAGGCGCACCTTTAATAGTCAAACTTTAGTGCCATGAATTTAAATGTTTTTGCGATTTTTTTACAAAATTGTCGAATTTTGACGACAATTTAACTACATTTTGACGCACTTTTGACGGCAAAACACGCAAAAAACAGCCATATTTTTGAAAATGGCAAAAACAAACTTTTCATCTAGTCCAAAAATTTTTAAAACTTTCAAATTTTTGTTGAAAAATTAAGGCAGTTGTGATAGAATAAAGTCGTTAAAGAATTGCTGGCGTGGCGGAATGGCAGACGCACAAGACTCAAAATCTTGCGAAGTTAACTTCATGTGGGTTCAAGTCCCACCGCCAGCACCAATAAAAATTAAAGGTGGCGAAATATCTCATCAAATGTTTTCTAAAACTAAAATAGAATTCAGCCGATGCGAACGCTTTGCGTTCTAGTGCAGACGCAAGGGACTCAAAATCCCTCGAGGGCAACTTCATGTGGGTTCGAGTCCCACCTTCGGCACCATGAAAAGGAAAAAAGAATGAATTACATAACTTTTAATGACTTAAAAAATCTAAATAAAGATAAAAAAGTTCTAGTTTCTAGAGTTTGCATTAACACTAAACTTGCCAAGTTTAATTTGAACGCCGTAATAAGAAACGAAAGTTTTCTCAAACTTTTGGAAGTCAGAGAAGCTTTAGAGATTGCAGACGCATCAAAAAATCGACCTGTTTATGGCGTTACGATGAAAGTTGGTGATGTCCTTAGCATTTTTACCGAAAATGAGCTCGGCAGAACAGGAGTTGCACTCTTTGCCGAAGAGAAAGAAAAAGAAGCAATTATGAAACCTGGCGAATTAGTAAAAAATGACATTTCAAAAGAACTTGGACTTCCATACGAAGATATTGCTCAAATGGAAATTGAAGAAGTTGAAAAACTTATTGAAGCTAAATCGGGGGAAAAAATTAAACCTTCCCTATCTATCCACAGAAGAATAATAACTGAAGAAGAAATTAATGCCAACATTGACGAAACAATAGCAAAACATAGAAACACTTTAAGCAGATAATTCTATTCAAATCTTAAATCACAAAAAGCCGAGGGTTTCACACCCTCGGCTTTTATTTTGATTAATACAATATATTTATTCGGCTTTATTTCCGATATATATTGTGTTTTAATTTTGGATGTGTTATAATTATATTAAGGAGATCTTATTATGATTAAAATTAAAGAAATTCAACAAGCTTTTGCCGACGAGCTTAAAAAAATTGAAGATCGTGAAAAAGAAAAAGAATTGCATCCATCAGATGATATTTTAGACTCGCTTTCCCCTCCAAAAAAAGTAAACATTGACTATGATTATTTAAATGAAGTGGTGGCGGATATTTTTGAAAGCGGATTATTTTTATATCCTCAAACACAAGAAGAGCTGTCCGACTGCGTAAAAGATGTTATTTATAATTTTTTATATGAAATTTATGATGACCATCTTGACATCACAAAAGATAAGCACCATTCTAAACTTTCTATATTACTCGAAAAATTTAAGAATGGAGAAAATATTCCATCACCTAAATATACACTCTCTTTTGACATGAGAGATTTAGCGCATCATCAAAAAACAGTTAAAAGCATTGTGGAAACGGGATCTTCCCTCACCTACAGCTCATTTAATCCACATTCTA
>CAZQPZ010000038.1:0-6382 GCA_964595395.1 uncultured Lachnospiraceae bacterium
CCACCACATTTTGAACAACATTTGATATGGGTTGATATAAAAAGTTTTTGTCAATAAACTTATTTGAAAGCGGCGTTGTGAAAGAAAAGGCTAAAACAAGGGCAATAACAAAACTTAAGAGCGAAAACACACTCCTGACAAACCCTCGAAAACTGCCACCGACGGCAAATGCAGCAAGCAAGCTGACCAAAAGCCAATTCATGCCATAATTTTTGACTAGTTGAAAAAAATATTACACAAATTAATTGACAAGAAGCGTTAGTCGTGCTATTATAATGAACGCAAACAGTTTTTCTCCCTCCCTAACTGTTGCAAAGCACAAAAGATTGCGATTAGCCTAAAATGGCTTTTCGCATAATCCCAAGCTTTAAGTTTAATAAGTCTCTTGGCTCAACGATGAGCACGAGGCTGAACGCGTTAGCGTGAAAGCGCGGGCGAAGTTAAACAGAAAGATTTTATCGGATCGTGCGACAAACAATTTATTTAATGCCTCTTTGGTCAATAGTGAGCACGAGGCTGAACGCGCAAGCGTACGGAGCGTAAGCGGAGTTAAACCGATAAGGTTAACCGGCCGAGTGCTCCAAAAAACAATTTAATATGCCTCCTTAGCTCAGCGGTGGAGCACTCGGCTGTTAACCGATAGGTCGTAGGTTCGAATCCTACAGGGGGCGCCAAATTAACTAGCAATCATAAGAAATATGATTGCTTTTATTTACTGTTTTTCTATAAACCACCCCATTTTTTCACAAAAAAATTTAAAATTGCATATTGACAATAGGTGACTCAGGTGTTATAATTGACCAAGAAGGAGTGACTATGAGATACACATATAACCCAAAACAGAAAGTAAAAATCACAAGCGCTGACGAAGAGGAAGACAAAGTATGCACCTATGATGCTAAATTTATCGTTCCTATGTTTAGACGCATGAAAATAAAATTAAAGTACAGAAATGACAAGAAAGTTGTTAAACCTTTCAAGTTCACATGCTCAAATCCAAAAGCAGATGCACTGCCAATGGACGTTTATGGCGCAAATAAAGAAATTCTTGTTGAAGCTGTGAAAGATGTGCTTGATAGAACACTTGTAAACAACTCTAAGTTTGCATATTCAGTAAGAAAAGCAAAAAGAATCCTTAAGAAAATTCCTGCAAGCTTTTTGAGAGACAGCGAAGTAGAACAGTCATATCTTGCTTTAATCGACAGACTTGCTCGCAAAATGGCTCAAAAACATAACAACATATACAATGCTCACACTTATGCTGATGCTTTAAAAGAAGAGTTTTATAATCCTAGAAAGCAAGCGATCAAAATGTTTAAAGTAGAACAACAAATGAGCACACAAACGCCACTAGTTTTAAACGACGCGTCTGAATTTGGAATTGAAAAAGTGGATGTTGTAGAGCCAGAAGAAAAACAAGAAAGCAAAGCTAAAGCTAAATTCAAAGCAATGCTTAAAAATTTCCGCACAACATTATCTTTAACAAAAGAGCGCATATCAACTCATATTAAAGCTCAGAAAGCAAAACAGAAAGTACGTGAGCCAAAGAAGCCAAAAACTGAAGAAGAAATTTTAAATGAAATTGTTGATTCAGTTGTAAAATCAAAGAGGAACAAAAATTTAACTCTTGACGAAATTCTTAATTTAGTCCACAAAAAATTTAGTAAAAAAACTAAGAAGTTAGAAGATGCAAAGTCTGAAGTTGCCGAACAAGAAGGTGTGTCTGATTTAATTAAAGAAGTTTACAAGCCACTTGCTGAGTTTGCAAAAGAAAACGATGTTGATCCAAAACATATCTTTGCAATGTACACAAAAGATTTTGAAGCAAACCCAGATTTAACAGTGGATGAATGGTTAAACACTTCTGAAATTATAAATAAAATAAGAGAGTATACTGAACTTGAGAGAACAAATGATAATTTTGAAATAGACGATATTGATACAACGGACTTCGACTTAGATCAACTTTTTAGAGTAGGTTTTGACACACAAAATCCATCAATCACAGATAAGGATGTACCTCCAACTGAAACACAATTTTATGTGTAAATAACTAACAACAAAAAACAGGACGATGTCCTGTTTTTATTTTTATTAACCTTCAAGATTTCCAATTGTTCTTGGGAAGATCTCAACATCACGGATGTTTGCAATTCCTGTTAAATACATAACCATTCTTTCAAAGCCAAGTCCATAACCAGAATGTTTGTTTGTGCCATAGCGGCGAGTGTCAAGATACCACTTGTAATCTTCTTCTTTAAGTCCAAATTCTTTCATGCGCGATTGAAGGACATCCAATCTCTCCTCTCTTTGGCTTCCACCAACAAGCTCGCCAATTCCTGGAACAAGAAGGTCAACAGCAGCAACTGTCTTTCCGTCATCGTTAAGGCGCATATAGAACGCTTTAATATCTTTTGGATAGTTTGTAAGGAAAACTGGTTTTTTGAAAACTTCTTCAGTCAAGTATCTCTCATGCTCAGACTGCAAATCCACCCCCCACTTGACAGGGAAAACAAATCTGTCTTTAACCTTTTCTAAAATTTCAATTGCTTTTGTATAGTCAAGACGAACAAAGTCATTATTTACAACATTGTTAAGTCTTTCAATTAATCCCTTGTCAACAATATTGTTTAAGAAAGCCATTTCGTCTGGGCAGTGCTCCATAACATATGAAATAACATACTTAATCATTTCTTCTTCGTTATCCATAAGCTCATCAAGCTCGCAGAAACACATTTCAGGCTCCATCATCCAAAACTCTGCTGCATGTCGGGTTGTGTTAGATTTTTCAGCCCTAAAAGTTGGACCAAAGGTGTATGTCTTACCAAACGCATGAGTTAAACACTCTTCATTAAGCTGACCTGAAACTGTAAGAGATGCTTTCTTTCCAAAGAAATCCTTAGAATAATCAACCTTTCCGTCTTTTGCAATTCTATCTAAATCAAGTGTTGTAACTTGGAACATTTCGCCTGCGCCTTCGCAGTCACTTCCTGTTATGATTGGAGTATGCACGTAAACAAAATTTCTTTCATTAAAGAATTTGTGAATTGCAAAAGCTGCTGTTGATCTAATTCTAAACACGGCATTAAAAAGGTTTCCTCTTGCACGAATAAAAGGAATAGATCTTAAGAATTCAATTGTGTGTCCCTTCTTTTGAAGAGGATAATCTGTTGCAGAAGATCCAAGCAGATTAACTTTATCAGCATTAATTTCAAAAGGCTGTTTAGCGTTTGGCGTTACAATAACCTTTCCTTCAACCTCGAATGAGGCGCCAACATTTTGCTTTACAAGAAGGTCATAATTAGAAAGTTTAGCCCTTTCAAGCACAATTTGCACGCTTTTGAAAGCGCCGTCATTTAGCTCGATAAATCCAATGTTTTTGGAATCGCGCACCGTTCTTGCCCAGCCACAAACTTTAATAGTTTTGCCGTCAAGCTTTGTATAATCTTTCTGAAGATCTTTTAATTCAACTCTTTTCATATTATCTCCTTTATATTTAAGGTGTTAAGCGGTCTGGTCCACGGAAGAGATACATTGCCTCTTTTAAGCTTGGAAGGTCAAGGAGAAGCATTAGCAGTCTGTCAAGTCCAAGTCCAAATCCGCCGTGTGGAGGGCAACCATTTTTAAAGAAATTAATGTAATCTGTCATTGGTGTTGTGTCAATTCCCTTAGCCTCGATTTGTGCCTTTAAAACATCTGGGCGATGTTCACGCTGAGCACCTGAAGTAAGCTCAACATCTTTAAAATAGAGGTCATAGGATTTTGAATATTCTGGCTCATCATCTTTTGCCATTGTATAGAAAGCTCTAACCTTTGAAGGATATTCACTAACAAAGAAGAATTGATGACCATTAGTCTCTTCCATATATTTGCAAAGCGCAATTTCCTGCTCTCTAGTAAAATCTTCTCCGTCTTTGATTTCAAGATTAAGTTTTTCTCTTAAAATTTTGTAAGCCTCTTTAACAGTAATTCTTGGGAAAGGAAGGGTTGGTACAACAATGTCCACATTAAGAAGTTCTTTAACTTTATCACCAAGTTTTTCTTTAACCTGTCCAATAGCGTAAGCAAGAAGCTCCTCTTGCACTTTCATAACATCTTCTTGAGAGTTTACATAGCTCATTTCAATATCAAAACCGCTAAACTCTGTTGCGTGAGCTTTTGTGTGAGATTTTTCAGCTCTAAAAACAGGGGTGTTAATGAAAACTTTTTCAAAACCAGCCGCCATAGCCATTTGCTTATAGAATTGTGGGCTTTGAATTAAATATGCTTTTCTATCAAAATATTTAACTTCAAAAACATCAGCTCCACCCTCACTTGATGCTCCAATAAGTGTTGGAGTGTGAATTTCAATAAAACCATGATCAATACAGTATTGGCGCATTGCTTGATTTAAAATTGTTTCCACTTGGAAAATAAGTGCTTTGCCTGGAGTTCTAAGATCAATCCAACGATAATCTATTCTTTGGTCTATAGAGCTTTCTGGGCCAATTGGAAGAGCCTCCGCCCTGCTTGTGATCTCCACGCTGTCTGGAATAATCTCCATGCCATTAAGCTTAACAAAATCGTTAGCAACGGCTGTTCCTGTTATTTTAACAGTAGACTCAAGTGTTGCGTGTGAAAAAACTTCAGCAATCTCTGGTTTTTCTGCCTTGATAACTGTCACTTGAATTTTGCCCGAAAGGTCGCGAATAACAATAAATTGCATATTCTTTTTGTCTCTAAGGTTTTCAATCCAGCCTTGAAGCTCCACCTTTCCCGGTTTAATTTCGCTAATTTTTGTGTTCATTTTTCTCTCCTTAATAAATATCTGTGTTTAGATGTTATCCAAAAGATTCTTCGGCTGCCCGCCTCAGAATGACAACCCCACTTTTATCAAAAAAATCGCCCTAAACACATATCGTGTTAGGACGAAAATAATTCCGTGGTGCCACCTAACTTGCCCCCTAAAGGGGAGCCGCTTATTTTTCGGACTAACGCCCCGAAAAGCGATTAAACTCAGGAAACTGTCTTGGCTTTAGTGCAAGTCACAAGCGGTTCTCACTATCCCGCCTCACTGGTTGCCGCTTAAAAAAGTTACTCTTTTTCCCTCAAGCATTTAATTAACAAAGAGTATATATTTCTTTTTTACTTTTGTCAAGCGCTTGGGCAGGCTTTTCCGCCCTCAATTTTAATTACATTCCCCTCACAGAATTCAACATCTGTGGTTGAAATAAATGTTTGGCAACGACTTGTGAATTTAAGAAGTCTTTTACGCCTGTTCTCGTCAAGCTCTGAGAAAACATCATCCAAGATAAGCACTGGATACTCGCCCGACCTTTGTTTAATGATCTCAAGCTCTGCAAGCTTAAGTGAAAGAGCTGCTGTGCGCTGCTGCCCTTGTGAGCCAAAGCTTTTAACTTCAACATCACTAAGGAAAATGTCTATATCATCTCTATGCGGCCCAAAAGAAGTGTATCCAAGCTTATAATCTTTATCAAAAGACTTTTCAAGCATCTTTATATATTCCTCTTCGGCTCTTACATCTATTCCCCTATATTCAACTTTTAAACTTTCACCACCAGAAATAAATTCGTTGGCTTTGCCAGCAAAAGGTGCAAGCTCAGTAATAAACTTTCTTCGCTCCTCAGCAATTTTCAGTCCGGCGGAGGCTATTGCGCGGTTCCAGATGTCAATAGTTTCCAAAACAACCTCTTTATTCGGCGAAGATTTAAGCAGTTTATTTCTGTTATCTAAAATCTTTTCATATCGCGACAAAAGATAAAAATACTTCTTGTTTGTTTGAGAGATATCAATGTTCATAAAACGGCGGCGCTCATCGGGGCTGTCTTTCACAAGCCTTAATTCATCTGGCGAAAAGAAAACAATTGGCACTTCGCCGAGCACATCTCCAATGCGCCTTATGTTAATGCCGTCCATCCGAACAGCTTTTTTCACACCTTTCTGCAAGATTACTTCAATAGTTTTTTCGCGAAACTCGTTTTTAGCTTTTATATATATTCTCGCGCCTTGCGCCTGCCAATTGATAAGCTCTTTTTCCTTACTTGTACGGAAACTTTTCCCAATGCAAGCAAAAAAGATAGCCTCTAAGAGGTTGGTTTTCCCCTGAGCGTTTTTCCCAACAAGAGAGTTAACGCCCTCAGAAAACTTTTTTTCAAGGCTAGAATAGTTTCTAAAGTTATTAAGCTTTATCTCAGATATTTTCATTACATCTATAATAACACAATTAAAACTAATTTTCCAAGTATTCAAGCATTTTATCAAGTTTATAATTTATTTGCTCGACAAGTTCCCTTGCTTTTAGTTTTTTAGTTACTTTTATTTTTTCTTCCCTCCTGGTGGCCCTGATGGCTCACGGTGTTGCGCAGATGCCTGATGCAAGTGG
>CAZQPZ010000039.1:0-6373 GCA_964595395.1 uncultured Lachnospiraceae bacterium
TTGTGTTTATGAGTATACTTGAACTATAGGAGTTATCATGATACTTTACGGCGATTATCATACACACACAATATATTCAAGGCACAATCATGGCAAAGGTACTGTTCTTCAAAACGCCACTGTTGCAGCAGAGAAGGGATTAAAGCAGATCGCGATTGCAGATCATGGTTTTAATCATCAGTTTTTTGGTGTAAGAAGAAGAGAATTGCCTCAAATTCGTGAAGAAATTTTAAACGCCAAGGAAGTGACCGGCGTTGACATTTTGCTTGGAGTTGAAGCAAACCTAATCTCTCTTTCTGGAGAGGTTGATTTAAAAGAAGAGGATTACGAAAATCTTGACATTATTTTAATGGGGCATCACAAATTGGTTAAAACTCCAACATTCAAAGACAGCTCTAAGCTTCTGCTTGCAAACATGTTAGGGTCGCCTTATAAGCCAAGCGCAGAGCGAATTTCAAGAAACACCACAGCCTTTTTAAAAGCACTTGATAAATATCCTATTGATGTTATCACACACTTAAATTATGGTTGCCCAACAGACACTCTTGCAGTTGCAAGGCTTGCAAAACAAAAGGGAGTGTTTGTGGAACTGAATGGCAAACGCATTAATTTTAGTGATGAGGAATTGCTGACCATGGCAGAAGAGGGAGTTAAATTTATTATCAACTCTGACGCCCATTCTCCAGATAGGGTTGGAGAGTGCAACAACGCCATCAATCTTATTTATAGGCTGGACATTCCAGAAAACTTGATTGTCAATTTGGACAAGCCAGTTTCATTTCAAAAGAAAAGAGGTTAAACTTTGAGTTTTTCAAAAGAAAGCAAAATTGAACTGCTGCGTGGGCATATGGAAACTGCGGACACCGCTTTTGCTTTTTTGTCGGGACTTTTTCATGCCTCTGGAGAGCTTCAGAGAAACAGCGAAGGCTACAAGATTGCCGTTGTAACAGACATTAACGAGCTTTATCCTGTTGTGAACGAGCTTGCTCACTCATTGTACGGCGATTATCTGGAGCTTGACATAGAGGACGATTATGTTATAAACAAAACAACCTATTATAGAATCACATTCCCACAATCTAGTGCGCAAAGGCTTCTTGGCGATACGGGAATATTAAGCACAATTAATGGCAGCTATGAAATCAATCGTGGGATAGACAGCAATGTTGTTTGCAGTGAGGAAACAAAAATTGCTTTCATTCGTGGCGCGTATATTGGTTGCGGAACATCTTCCATTCGCCTAAGTGAAAGAGAGGAAGAGAAAACTACTTCGGGCTATCATTTAGAGCTAACTTCACATAATTATGATTTTTTAAGTGATTTATCATCACTTTTAACTGAATTTGGCATATTTTCTAAGCTTGTTGAGCGAAAAAGCATTTATGTTTTGTATATCAAAGAGGCGGAGGCGATTAAAGACTTGCTTGCGCTTATGGGGGCGGGCGAGGCAGTGCTTGCTCTTTCCAATGAAATGATCCGCCGCGAGAAAAGAAATCAAATTAACAGAGAGGTGAATTGCATTAATGCAAACATCTCTAAAACTGTGGAGGCAAGTCTGAAACAGGTGGATGCAATTAACACAATAATTTCCACAATCGGACTTGATAGTTTGGAGGAGGAGCTTCAAGAAGTGGCCATGCTTAGGCTGGCTAACCCAGAAGAGAGCTTAGACGGTATGCTTGCACTTTCTTCCATAAACCTATCCAAAAGCGGACTTAATCACCGCCTTAAAAAATTGATTAGAATTGCAGAAGAACTTAAATAAGGAGGCTGGCATGAAAGAGTTTGTGCACTTGCACTTGCACACAGAATATAGCTTGCTTGACGGGCTGGCGCGAATTGAAAAGCTTGTTGAAATCACAAAAGAGCGCGGCTGGAAAGCGGTGGCTATAACTGACCACGGCAACATGTTTGGTACAATTAAGTTTTATGAAGAATGCGTGACCAATGGCATTAAGCCAATTATTGGTTGCGAGTTTTACATAGCACGTGATCATAAAGCACGCACAACAAAAGAAGATATTGGTCACCTTGTGCTTCTTGCAAAAAATAACGAAGGTTATCACAATCTTTTAAAACTTATTTCAATTGCTCATGTTGACGGAATGTACTATAAGCCAAGAATTGACTACGAACTTTTAAAACAATATTCGAAAGGCGTGATTTGTCTTTCTGCCTGCCTTGCTGGGCACTTGCCTAAGCTTATTATGCAAAGGCGATATGATGAGGCAAGAGAATGCGCACTTTGGTACAAAAATCTTTTTGGGGATGATTACTATCTTGAAATTCAAAATCACTTTTTGCCAGAAGATCAAGAGGTTATCTCGCACCTAGCTAAGCTTTCTAAAGAGCTTGGAATTAAAATGGTTGCAACAAACGACGTTCACTATCTTAATAAAGAGGACGCCGAGCTTCAAGACGCCCTTATGTGCGTGCAGATGCACAAGAAGATAGATGATCCAGATAGACTTAAGTTTGAAACAGACGAGTTTTACTATAAGACCTATGAAGAAATGTTGGAAGCTCTGCCTGGCTATGAAGAGGCGCTTGACACCACTCTTGAAATTGCTGACAAGTGCGAAGTGTTTATAAAAACCAAGTCCTTGGATGAAAACTCAAAAGTGACTGATCCAAGATATAAACTGCCTGCAAATAAAAACTACATTCCTGACTATGACACTGGCACTGGCGAAACTCCATATGAATTTTTGAAAAGACTGGCGTATGAGGGAATGCATAAGTTTTATCCTGTAATCACGCCGGATCTTGAAGAGCGTATGAAAATGGAGCTTGACACCATTCGTGATCAAGGCTTTGTTGAGTACTTCCTTGTTGTTTGGGATTACATTAACTTTGCTCGTGAGCATGACATTCCTGTTGGGCCAGGCCGTGGATCGGGAGCGGGAAGTTTGGTTGCTTACTGCACCGGAATTACAATGGTTGACCCAATTAAGTATCACTTATTCTTTGAGCGTTTCATTAACAAAGAGCGTGTTTCCATGCCCGACTTCGACGTTGACTTCTGCCCAGACCGTTGCGGAGAGGTTATTGAATACACAAAGCGTAGATATGGTGAGGATCATGTTACTGGAATTATCACTTTCGGATCAATGAAGGCTAAGAACGCCATTCGTGACGTTGGAAGAGTGCTGGGCTTGCCAATTTCAGACACAAACAAGATTTGCAAAGAAATTCCTAACTTCCCACCAGACGGCTTAAACAGAAACAAGCCGGTTTTGAAATACTATTTCGGCAGAACAAAAGATCCAGCAAACGATAAGTATATAGTGCCGGATCTCAAGAAATTCTATGAAGAGGACGACCTTATCAGAAAGGTTGTTGACATGGCAATTAAGCTTGAAGGCGTGCCAAGAAACTGCTCTCAGCATGCGGCGGGAATTTTGATTGCTCCTGCTCCAGTTTCTGATTTCGTTCCACTTGCAAGAAATGGCGAAGAAATTGTTACAGAATTTGATATGATTGAAATTGAGCACTTAGGTCTACTCAAAATGGACTTCTTAAGGCTTAAAACTCTTACTGATATTAAAAAAGCGCTTGATTACATTAAAGAAAACCATGGCGTCGAAATTGATTTCTATGACATGGAATATGATGACCCTAAAGTTTTTGAACTCATTTCTTCTGGAAACACTGATGCAGTGTTCCAGCTTGAAAGTGGGGGAATGAAACGATTCATGAAGGATCTTGGGCCAACTTGCATGGACGACATTATCGCCGGAATTTCGCTTTATCGTCCAGGACCAATGGATTCAATCCCTCAGTTTGTTAAGTGTAAGAAGGACCCTTCTGCTGTTGTGTATGATGACCCTTGTCTTGAGCCTATCTTGGATGTTACCTATGGATGTATCGTTTATCAAGAGCAAGTTATGAAGATTGTTCAGGAAATGGGCGGATTCTCACTTGGACAGGCGGATAACATTCGCCGTATCATGGGAAAGAAAAAGGTTGATAAGATTGCAGCCGAAAAAGTTAAATTCGTTGACGGCTGGGAAGACCCAACTGGCAAAGCTTCCATTCCAGGTGCTGTAAAGCTGGGGCATGACAGGGCGGTTGCAGAAAAAGTCTTTGACCGCATGGCTGAATTTGCAAAATATGCCTTTAATAAATCTCACGCTGCGGCTTATGCGTATGTGGGTTATCAAACAGCATATCTTAAAACTTACTATGAAGTTGAATTTTTGACAGCCGTTTTAAATAACAGACTGACAAGCTCAGACGATATTAAAAAGTATACTACCTATGCTAAGAAGGAAGGCTTTGAGGTGCTTCCTCCAAACATTAACAAGTCAACAACCTACTTTAAAACTGAAAATGGAAACATCCGTTTTGGACTTGCCGCTCTTAAAGGAGTGGGCTCTGCAGTTATTGATCTTATCATTGATGAGAGAAATAAAAATGGGGAGTTTAAATCTTTTGAAGATTTCATTTCTCGTGTTGACACGCAAGCGCTCAACAAACGTGTGCTTGAAAGCTTAATTGTCAGCGGTGCGTTTGACTGCTTTGGCAAATTCCGCTCGCAACTTATGGCAGTTTATTCTGTTGCTGTGGACAGAGCTGTTAAAGATTATAAATCTAAGCAATCTGGTCAGTTTAGCATGTTTGACAGTATGGATAATTCTGCTGAGCAGTTTAATACTCTCGATTATCCTAATATTAAGGAATACAACAAAGAGTCGCTCTTAAAATTTGAAAAAGAGGTTGTGGGAATCTATCTTTCAGGACACCCACTTAATGACTATCTTGATTACTACGATAAGTTTAACCTCACTTCAGATATGATGCAGCCTGCTGAAGAAGTTGAAGAAGATATGGGCGAGGAAGTTAGCGCAGAGGATGCAATTTATGATCAAGTGCAAGATGGCATGCCAGTAACTTGCGGCGGACTTATCGTTGAAAAGAAGCGCATGACAACCAAAGATGGCAAGGAATTTGCCTTCATTAAGATTGAAGATTTGTACGGGACAATTGAAGTTTCATTGTTTGGAAATGTTTTCCCTAAATTCAAGCATCTTGTTGAAGAAGATAACCTTGTAACTATTAAAGGAAAAATAAGCATGCGCAATGGCACGCCTAGCGTTAACGCACAAGAAGTTATTGCTTGGAAAAAGAGAGGAGATGAGGCTGAAGTTGACAAATCCGAAAAGCTATATCTCAGATTTGATACAAAAGACATCGACACCTACAATAAAATTCGCGCAACACTTAATGCCTATCCGGGTGAGGCGGAGGTTGTTATTAAATGCACAACCTTTAATAAAGCTTTTGCTTATAATGCAAAGGTTGATTTGAATAATTATCTTTTGAATGAGCTTTATGGAATAATTGGGCAAGATAATGTTAAAACAAGTGGTGTAAAAAAGGAGACAACATGAAAGTTTTAGTTTTAGCTAGCGGCGGAGATGCTGCAGGAACAAACAAATTTATTGCAACTTTATATAGAAAATACGGCAAAAACCTCTATGCTTGCCGTGGTGGATTTTGGGGACTTTATAAAAACGATATTGTGCCCGCTTCATATTTTGATCCTTTAAAATATGAAAATTCTGCCGGCTGTTGCATAAAAACAACTCGTTTCCCAGAGTTTAAGGAAAAGAAATATCTTAGCGTTGCATTAAAGAATGCGGCAAACTATGATGCTATTGTAGTGATTGGTGGCAACGGCACTAAACAAGGTGCAAGAGCGCTTGCTGATAATGGAATTAGGGCTGTGTTCGTTCCAGGAACAATCGATAACGATGTGGAAGACAGTGATTATTCAATGGGCTTCCACACCGCTGTTAAGGCAGTTTGTGAGGCAGTTAGAAATGTTATGCCAAGTATGGAAAGTCACACAAGAAGCTGCATTTTTGAAACCATGGGAAGATATAGCGGTAAAATTGCCGAGACTGCAGCAAAGGTTATTCAGCCTGAATTTGTAATCACGCAAAAAAAGGAACTTAACGAAAATAAGCTTTCAAAAGTAATTAAAGAGCGTTTTGAAAAAGGGCAGTCAACAACAATCATTATGCGTGAAAACGTTTGTGACAGCCGTGCACTTTCAGCAAAACTTTCCGAAAAGCTTGCACCAATTGATGTTAGAACATTTATTATTGGTCATCTTCAAAGAGGAACAAAGCCAGGCAAGCAAGAACTGGCCATTGCAACAAAGTTTGCTAAGGGCACAATTAAGGCTATTGGCACAGATGCTCTTCCAATTGCTGTTATGCTTCAGGATGGCAGAACAATTTTGAAAAAGATATAGTATTTTAGCTAATGCAATCGATTTTTAAAATAATTGCCTCGGTTTTTTACTTAAAATCGTTGACAAAATAAGCAGATTATGATATATTTACATAGTCGCTTATTGTGCGGG
>CAZQPZ010000040.1:0-6345 GCA_964595395.1 uncultured Lachnospiraceae bacterium
CGCTATAATTTCGTCATCCTCTCCCGTGACATACGTTTGAATTGGAAGTCTATCTCTAGGCGGAGTTGTAATGACTGAAATATCTCTAATTCCAGCAAGCGACATATGCAAAGTGCGCGGAATAGGTGTTGCAGAAAGAGCAAGCACATCAATGTTTTTGCGCATAGCTTTAATTTTTTCTTTGTCGGCAACGCCAAAGCGCTGTTCTTCATCAATAATAAGCAGTCCCAAATCTTTAAACACTACACTTGGCGAAAGCATTTTGTGTGTGCCAATAAGAATGTCAATATCGCCATTTTTAAGTTTTTCCAAAATAGTTTTAACTTCGCTGGGTTTCTTGAAGCGATTAATAACTTCCACTCTCACTCCAAAATCAGCCATTCTTTTTTTCGCGTTGTTGTAATGTTGCTCGCTTAAAATTGTTGTTGGGCACAGGAATGCAACTTGTTTAGAATTGATAACTGCTTTAAACGCCGCTCTGTAAGCAACTTCAGTCTTGCCAAAGCCAACATCGCCGCAGAGGAGCCTATCCATAACTTTATCACTTTCCATATCAGAAAGGATTTCTTTAATTGCAACCGCCTGGTCAATTGTTTCCTCAAACTGAAAGGCGGAGGCAAAAGCGTTTTCCAAAAATTCTTCTTTTTTAAACTTAAAGCCTTTGCTGTTTTCGCGCTCCTTGTAGGCAGCCATGAGCTCAAGTGCAAAACCCTCAAGCTTTTCCTTGACGCGGGCTTTCATAACCTCAAACTCTCTGCCCCCAAGAGCGTTCATGCGCGGATTCTCTTCGCCCACATATGCTGAAAGACTGCTTGCTTGCTCACTTGGCAGATAAAGCATGCCGCCACCACGATATTCAATTACAAAGTAGTCCTTCTCGAAGCCCGCAATCTTCATTCTTTCAACGCGGATGCATTTTCCTATGCCGTGGAAATCATGCACAACAAACTCGCCAATCTGTGGCTGATAAAAAGCGTCCTTCTTGGCTTTGGAAATTATACTTGGCTTTTGCCTTGTAAGGTTATCAGAGCCTATTGCATAAATTCCAAGCTCTGGAAATGAAAAAGAGTTTGGATAGTACTTTTCACTAACGTAAATTCCGTTTGCCGCAAAGGCTGAATTATCATAATCTAAAAATGAAATCTCTTTGCCAAGCAGAAAATTTTTAATTCTATTTTTTGACTGTTCATCGCCCGCAAAAAGCACCATGCGTTTAGATAACGCATCAAAAATTTTAAGGTCATCGCCCAGCTCTGAAAAGTTGTGCAGATAATTTATTTCCGCTCCCGAGCCAACATCTTCTCCGCCAGAAAGCGCAAACGCTTGGGTCATTTTAAGTTCTTTAAAAGAGGCGTAATCTTCACTATTAAAACCCGCCATAACTTCATAGCTTTTTAAAAGAAGCTCAATTTGCCCTTCTAATCTTTCAGTCTGATCACAAATAATTTGGTCGCATAAGCTTGTGACATTATCTCTTCCAAGAGGCAAAGTTGATGGAAAAATGCTTATTTTTTCAATTTTTTGGGCATTTTTCATATCATTTGGATTAAAACTATATAAATTTTCAATTTCTTCATCAAAAAAGTCGCACCTGATTGGAAGCTCGTTTGCCACTGGAAAAATATCAAAAATATCTCCACGCAGTGCAAATTGCCCCTCGCCAGAAACTAGGCTAACTCTTTCATATCCCGCCTTGGTGAGCTGCTCTGCCAAAAGTTGAGGAGATATGATTTTGCCTTTTTCAATTTCAATTGGATGCAAGAAAAATTGAAGGTCAAACTTTGTGACAATGGCAGTTGGCAGAAAAATTAAATGGTCGATTTTGCCAGACACAAAACCTGACACTGCGCAGGCAAAGGACATGAGGTTGTCGTCATTCTTAACCCCCACCTCTCGACCAGCAGAAACAATTTGACATTCCTTTCCAAGTGCATTCAAATTGCGCTTTAGTTTAACCGCCTGAACAAAGTCAGCAGATAAAATAACGCTGCGTCCTTTTGAACAGACAATCAGCGCTTTTTCACCCTCTTTAACACCGCTTATTACTTCGCTTCCGCTAAGTCTACTGTGGCTTAGAATGTTTAAAATTTTATTCATTAATCCACTCTTTAATTCTTGTTACGGCGTCGCTTGCAAGCTGCTGTTGTAACTGCTGGCTAAGCCTAGCTAACACAAAATCTTTAAGGTCGCCCTCTGGCTTTCCCACGCCAAGTTTAAGGCGCTCAAAATCTTCGCCAATAAATGCAACAATATTTCTTAGTCCATTATGCGTTCCGCCACTGCCGTGCTGCTTATATTTAACTTTGCCAATCTCTGTATCTATATCATCAACAACAACCAAAATTTGCGCGTCTTTAAATTTTTGTTTAAGCATGAGGACTGCTTCGCCTGACAAATTCATGTAAGTTTGAGGTTTAACAAGCATTACTTTTTCTTTGCCACACTTGCCCTCGCCATAAACAGATTTAAACCCTTTTTTAGAAAACTTAACCTCAAGCTCCTCCGCCAGTTTATCAACAGCATAGAAGCCGATGTTATGCGCGGTGGACTCATACTGTTTGCCAGGGTTTCCCAGCCCAACTATGATTTTCATTTTTCCTCACCACTAATAATATTTTTGCCTTGCAAAACACTGTTCTTTTTAATCAAGCTGTCATCAATATAGTTGCCACTTTTAAGCACAACTCCCTCTTCCAGAACACTTTGGCCTTTAATGATGTTGTTTGGCTCAATGATAACGCCGCTTTCAATGTGCACATTAGCGTCGATGAAGATTGTTTTTTCGCCCTTTAAAATAACTCCACTTTCTTTGTGGAAATCCCTGATCTTTTGCCACAGCACTTCACAAGCATAACTTATGTCGCTTGCAGACGAGATAATTTTAAACTCATCAGCAGCAAAACTCTTTCTAGGCGCAGAAACAATTTCGTGCGCAGTTTCTAAAAATTCTCTCTTAAAAATGAAGCCACGAGGAAGCATCATCACATTCATGTTTCTTGATGAAAAATACTCAAGAGCAGTAAGTAAAGTTTGTTGTGAAAGAAGTGGTGTGTCTGAATAAAGCACCAATATAATCTTTTTGTCTTCCGCACACCCTCTTATTACAGAAAGAAAGTCCTCATCATTAGGCTCATCTAACACTCTGTCGTTCATTCTAACGCAAGCAAGCCTAACCCAGTCCAGCATAGAGTTTCCACAAAGGTCGAAGTTATATTTGTCCGCTTTAATAATAAGAGCGATAACTTCATCCTCCACCCATTCATAATTTTTTTGTGAAAGAATTGGCTTTTCAAAAATAGCGCTTGCCTCTTCCATCACTTCAGTTTTTTCTAATATTACGTTTTCCATGCCCTTATTATAAAATTAAATTGCCAAAAAAGTCAAATAAAATAATCACAACGCGCAAATGAAAGCCTTTTAGGCATATTAAATTTGAAAAAATTGTCAAAAACATTTTTGTTTTATGTCAAGATTTGTTATACTAACATCGTTAAGAGAGGTTTTTATGAAGAAAACTAATATTAAATCATTGTTTATATCATTCTGTACTATGGCAGCAGCTTTTGTTTTGCTTCTCAGTTTCATGACAAGCCCTATTGCTTCTGCTAGCGCTGCAAATGACACAACATTTGTAAGCAACTACTCAGCTAACCTTGCAGTTACTGTGATTGATGATGAAGGCAACACAAGAACGCCAAACTCAAGTGAAAATGTTTCATTATATGATGGCAACAATATCACAACAAACTATGCTTGCCATACATTTAACTGGAGCGACGTTGAATATTTTAGACTTGCTTTCAACACTGCTGGTGCTGAGCCAAGTGAAAATGGCTTCAATTACACCTACACAGTTTCATGGCTCCCTCAACTTGTAACAGATGGACAAGCAAGATTTGACGCTGCCTACGCTGTTCACAAAGAAATCTATAATGGCGTTGATGAAGATTCTATTAAATCAATCAACTTCCTTATCGACAACAATACTCTTTCAACTGGCAACAACTTTTCAGCATGGGATATCTTAGAGGATCATGAAGAGGAAGTTTCATATCAAACACGTGGTGGCTGGGGTCTTTACATTTTCTCACTTCAATACAATAATGAAGTTGTAACAAGTGCAGTTTATGAGCTTAAGCCAACAGAAATTACACCCTCAACTGCTGCTCCAGAAATTACTTTCACAAAACAAAGCAGTGACCACGACATTAGAAACGCATATTTGTTTTCAATTGATTTTACAAAAGATGACACATACAAATATGTAAACAGAGAAAATATTGTTTGGTCTGTTAACGGAAGAGGCAAAGATGGAAAAACATATGTGCTCACCCCTTCTGATATAATAGGAAACGAAAGCGCTGCAATGCCAGATGATTCAGTTTTAAGAAATGGACTTACTTTTAAATTTGACCCACCTGTTCAAGGAACATGGACAGTAACTTGCACAGTTTATGATGATAATGGTGCTAAAGTTCAACAAGTTCCGTCAGAACAAATCTCAACAATCAAGGGTGTTTCAGAATCAACAATCATTTGGATCATCGTTGGATGCGTTGCCGCAGTAATCGTGATTGTTGCAATCATAATTGCATGCACAATTAAAAGAGAAAAAGTTTATTAAGAGATAATTTAAAACGACCTTGAAACCAAGGTCGTTTTTTTATAGCACAAAAATTGGGTATTGCAATCTTAAATAGATTATGTTATTATGTTTCTGTAACAAAGGAGTTTATCATGGGATATAAAGAAGATTTAAAAGCTTTGAAAGAAGAGGGGAAAAAATTACCTGCTCTTGAACAACAATATAAAGATGCAAATGAAGCTATCCAACCAGCATTAATACAACTTGAAAAAGAATATGAGTCAAAATTTGACGCTTTACAAAAAGCATATAATGAGGAACGCCGCAAACTTAATCAAACTTGGAAAGAGCAAAAAGAAGAAATAAGTGCAGAAGCTATTAATGCACTCGAAGAATTTTATAATGAGGCAAAAAACATATGCTCCTTACGCACATCAATTTTAAACAAATATAAAATAGACAATCAATTAATGTGCAAACTTTTGCAATCTGTAACAAATTTACATTGGAAAATATTCAGCATCACCGGCACAATGTCCGACCCTATGTATGGAGGCACATGTTATCGATATGGAGTTGGTCTAGTAGATGAAACACACTATTTATATAAAGAAGATGTAGTACCTTTAGGCCCATATGACGATTTAGACCCAAACGACCATATTTTGATCTCTGTTCATGAGGGATCATCCGACGCGCAAAAAGCTCGCGATTTTAATCCTGATAATTGTGATAAGAATTGGATGATGTCTTATCTATTAGCAAAGGGCTTACTTCCTGATAATTTCGAGGCTTTTGGATTCGACCACAACTTTAGAAAACAACCATATCATAAATTAATAATCAAAGCCATTGATAAATATCTTGAAGATCCAACACTCTTCACTCAAGCAAAAGCTCCAAAAGATGGTTTAAATAGATAATTTAAAACGGCCTTGAAATAAGGTCGTTTTTTTAAAGCACATTGTGAATGCTTGCACCCATAAAGTGAAGATAGCTTTGACTATAGAATTTTATTGCTTCTAAGGACGCCCTAAACTCTTTCGCGTCATTTTCTTTTTGATAAACTTTAAGTTTCGATATCTCCAGCCCTATCTCTTGAATATTTTTATGGTTGACAAGATAGCACATGTCACTTTCGCTTTTTGTCCAGCGATATTCAAGGTCACTGACCGCAAGTGCAATATCCATATTTCTGATGTCATCAAGCTCATCAGAAATGCTTTCTATGTAAAGGCAATCATTCATTGCCTTTTCGAGTCCCCTAGACACTGTAATTTCCTCTCCCACACTTATCCCAATAAGGAAAAGGAAAATTAGTCCAATCACAATCCTTGAAAATATTTTCATGCCGGCCTCACATTTTCAAAGGTTTGACTTGCCCCTTTTTTAAGTTGCAAATATACAAGTCCGTTCTTATCTAGAGTCATAACAAGCACATCTTTAACCTTTGCCTTGTTTGCATTCTTCTGCAAAAAGTTTGTAATAAAGCTTTCGTCAACTTGAGCAACTGACAGATTGTCTTTTATGATCTTTCCTTCACTAATAAGGCTGACCGGAATGACAGCAGGCTCAACCTTAGCGCCAATGCTCTCATTTGTGGCAGGCGCGCATTCCGCTTTTGGAAGCACGCTCAGCTTGCCGTTTGTTTCCATAATTGCATATTCAACTTGGTCGAGCGAGAAATAGCCTAGCCCTCTCATCGCTTCAAAAATATCTTCAATTGTTGGCTCTGCAAGGAAGGTGCATTTAGGCATTAA
>CAZQPZ010000041.1:0-6342 GCA_964595395.1 uncultured Lachnospiraceae bacterium
CAGTTTCATTCTTCCTAAGGAGAGCTATGGTCTTGCAAGGGAGCAGCTTGTTTATCTTAAAAACATGGGCATTAAAGAAATGCTTTTGTGTGGGACAGACATTGACTCTTGCATTTTAGCAATTGCCTTTCAACTTTTTGATAACGGCATAAGACCATTTTTCAAGTGGGATCTTTGCTCAACTAAAAATAAAGATGTAAATGCAAAAGAAAATGTTAAAAATCTGCTTTTAAGAAATTTTGGGCATGACTGTATCTTAAATTAATTAAAAAAGGAGATGTTATGGAAACAAAAGATTATATTGGCAAAACTGTTGAAGTTGTTATGGATAGACCGCTTGGCTCTAAACATCCGAAGCACGGATTTGTTTATCCCGTGAATTATGGATATATTCCAAATACTGTATCAGGGGATGGCGAAGAACTTGACGCATATGTACTTGGAGAGCATAAGCCGCTTGATAAGTTTGAGGGTGTTGTTAAAGGTTATATCCATAGACTTAATGATGATGACGATAAACTGCTTGTTATGGCTGCAGATAAAGAATATTCTGATGACGCTGTTAGGGCGTTAACCGAATTTCAAGAGAAATTTTTTGAAAGTGAAATTGTAAGATAATTAAAAGGCAAATTTGTAAATGGCAAATAAAGATTACTATCAAATTTTAGGTGTTGAGAAGAGTGCGAGTGCGGACGAAATTAAGTCGGCATATCGTCGCCAGGCAAAAAAATATCATCCAGACCTTAACCCAAGCGAAGAGGCGGCTGCAAAGTTTAAAGAAATTAACGAAGCATATGAAGTTTTGGGCGATGACAAAAAGCGCGCGAACTATGACCAGTTTGGCTCTGCTGACGGCCCTCAATTTAATGGTGCGGGCGGAGGCTTTGGCGACTTTTTCAGCGGCGGTGCGGGTGGCTTTTCGGACATTTTCTCAGACATCTTTTCTGCATTTGGCGGCGGCGGAGCTGGGAAAAGAGTTATGGAAAAGGGAGACGACATTTTCCTTAGCATGAATCTTTCTTTTGAAGAAGCCTGCTTTGGCGTTGAAAAAAATGTAACCTTCTCAAAAATTGAAAAATGTGATGATTGCAATGGCACGGGCGCTAAGGACGGCAAAGAGTTTACTGTTTGTCCAGACTGCCGAGGCAGCGGAAGAGTGCGTATGCAACAAAACACAATGTTCGGCACAACCATTCGCGAGGTGGGCTGCACAAAGTGTAATGCAACAGGAAAAATAATTAAAGAAAGATGTTCAGCTTGCTCGGGCAAAGGCTACAAAAAAATCACAAAAACTGTTAAAGTTAAAGTGCCTGCTGGAATTGATGATGGGCAGACAATCAGAATGCGCGGCGAGGGCAATGCGCCAATTCGCGAGGGAATCAGCGGCGACCTTAACATTAAGGTAACAGTAGCTTCGCACAAAGTCCTTGTAAGAAAGGGAAGCGACATTTATCTTGACCTTTACATTCCTTTCACAAAAGCGCTGCTTGGCACAAAAATTGAAATTCCAACCATTAAAGGACCTTACACTTTAACCATTCCAGAGCTTACTCCATCTGGCACTGTTATGCGCCTTAAGAACAAGGGTGTGAAGGTGCTTAATCGTGAAGTGTATGGCGACATGCTTGTTTCAATAAAAGCAGAGCCGCCTAAGAATTTGGACAAAAATTTGAAGAGATCTTTGGAAGAACTTGACGCGAATATTGATCAGAAAAATTACACCAAATATCAAAACTTTTTATCAAAAAGGTGAAATGCTTGTCATTTCATTTTTTTTAATGTAAAATGATTAGCGTGAAAAGATTTATTGGAAGAATTGAAAACGATAAAGGATTTGTTGAGGGGGAAGAGCTAAACCACCTCAAAAATGTTTTGCGTCTTAAAGAGGGCGATGAGATAATTCTCATCAATGGAGACGGCTTTGAGTACCAAGGCGAAATTTCAAAAATTGAAAAGAATAGGGCAATAATTGCCCTAAAAAGCAAAAAAATGTGCAAAAATAACCCTAAAAATGAGATTTCACTGTTTATTTCTGCAATAAAAAGAGAAAAGCTTGAAATTGTTGTGCAGAAAGCAGTGGAGCTTGGAGTCCGTAATTTATACATTTTTGAAAGCACATTTTCAGCAATGAAGCTTAAGGATGAGCGCCTTGCTAGATATGAAAAAATTGTGCTTTCTTCGCTTAAACAGTGTGAGCGCGCAGATGTCATGAACGTTAAAATTATTTCTTTTAATGACATGCTGAAATTATTTGGAAAGTGCGAAACGCGTCTTTTTGCCAATGAGCGCGAAGGTGAAGAATTTAATTTTAACTCGCTTAAAGGTGCAAAAAATATTGGCGTACTGATAGGCTGCGAGGGTGGATTTTCAGCAGAAGAGAAAAAGAAAATCTTAGAGACCAATCCCGAAAATATCTCACTAGGCTCCCGTATTTTAAGAGCGGAAACAGCTGCAATTCTCCTTACTGGAATTGCAAGCTTGTTTAGTGGAAACTAGAGGCGCGATATGAAAGTTAGTGTACTCACCCTTGGTTGCAAAGTCAACAAATACGAAAGTGACAGCCTTCTTAATTTGTTCAAAAAGAGGGGCTATGAAATAAGCGATAAACTTGAAAAAGCAGACGCTTACATAATAAACACCTGCGCTGTAACAAGCGAGGCGGAAAAGAAATCTAGGCAGATGATTGCCCGCGTGAAGAAGTTAAATCCCGATGCAAAAATATATGTTTGTGGTTGCGCGGCGCAACATAATCCAAAGCAGTTTTCTGACAAAGCGGAGCTTATTAAAGGCGTTGCGGGAAAGAACAAAATTGCTGATTTTGGCGAGGGCGAAAAGCTGGATGTTGTGCCTTTTGAATATGAAGAGGAGGAGTTTTCTCTTCAATCGCGCACTCGTGCTTACATAAAAATTCAGGACGGCTGCAACAATTTCTGCACTTATTGCATTATCCCATATCTTAGGGGAAGAAGCAGGTCGAGAAATTTGGAAAGTATAGTCAGCGAAGTGGCAGCACTTCCAAGTGACATCAAGGAAATCGTGCTTACTGGCATTAATGTTTCCGACTATAAAATAAATGGCGAGCTTGGGCTATTAAAGCTTTTGCAAGAGTTAGATAAATTTGACTTACGCATTAGACTGTCATCCATGGAAGAAGTGATTGCTAGTGAACAGTTTATTGCAGGCTTAGCAAAACTTAAAAACTTCTGCCCATTTTTCCATTTGTCACTTCAAAGCGGTTGTGACAGCGTGCTGAAAAGAATGAACAGGCGTTACTCAACTGCAGAGTTTTTGCTTGCTTGCAATTTGATTAGAAAATATTTTCCGCTTGCCTCAATCTCTACAGATGTTATTGTTGGTTTCCCAGACGAGAGTGAAGAGGAATTTAATCAAACAGTTGAGTTTATCAAAAAGGTGTCATTTGCTTTCTTGCACATATTTCCATATTCACGTCGTGAAGGCACAGTTGCTGCAAAAATGAAAGACCTTCCACCTGAAGTTAAAAAAGCGCGTGCGAACGTTTTAGCTGAGCTTGACAAACAGCTTAGACATGATTTTATTTCAAAAAATAAATGCGGCAAAGTGCTTATTGAAGAGGTAAGCGAAAGCGACTGTGAGGGCTTTACTGAAAACTACATAAAGTGCCATCTACTCGAAAAATTGCAGGTGGGCGAAATTGTTAATGTTGAGATAATCGCTCAGCAAAATGGCGAAGCGATTGCGAAAATGATTTAAATTAAATATTGACATTAAAGGGGAAATGCTTTAAACTAGTAATAGGAGATAGATATGAAAAAAGTAAATTTGAAAATTGTATGGAAACAAATTCACCGTGCTGAAGAAAGAGCACTTGATGCTATGAGATGGGACTCCAAAGTTAAAAGGGAGATCCATGTTATGAGTGATGGCACTCGATATGTTCATGCAGTGGGGGAAAACCCTATCGTTTTAACACTTGAAGAAGCAAAAGCTATTGAGGCTGCAGGTTATCACAGATTAATGGAAGAGCTTCTTAAAAATGGCAAAAGCATGAGAATGAGTAAGCTAACAAACAAAAGAGTTAGAAGAAAAATTAATAAGCTTGTGAAAATTGGCGAAGAGAAGTTGGCTAGTCAGACTGCACCTAAAGTTGAAGAGTATAAGCCAGCTCAGAGCGCTAATCATGAAGTTGCAGCAGAGCCTGTTGAAGTTATGGAAGCGGGTGCTGAAGATCAAATCCAAGCCTCAAATGATAATGAAATAACTCTGTAAAAACACTTGACAAATGAAAATAATTTGAATATACTTTTAAAGTATTTATTTTAGACCTAGAAGGTGGTGATAAAGTTGACTACGGTTAAAGTTGGTGAGAACGAAAACCTTGAAAGCGCTCTTAAACGCTTCAAGAGAAAATGCCAAAAAGACGGAATTATTGGCGATATCAGAAGAAAAGAAGCTTACTATAAACCAAGCGTTGCAAAAAAACGCAAACGCGAGGCTGCAAGAAAACGTGCAAGAAAAAGAGGCTAAAAATTGTAAAAAGCATGGATGTGTTCCGTGCTTTTTTGTTACTTTTTAACCCTTTAAAGAAATTCCGCAAGCTTAAATAATTTTCGACTTTAATCGACAAAATAATTTTAGTTTTCATTTTGTTTTTTCTCCTTTTTTTCTTAAAATTGTGTTGTTCTTCGCGTCAGCGAAAAAACATAAGGAGGATTAATGAATAGAGAACTTAAAAGGCTTGCGCAAAATGCACGCAACAGACTTATTAACAAAGGAGAAAATGGAAGCAAAAAGGTTGCAACCCCAGTAAGTTCCAACATTAAATTTAAAGTGTTAACATCAGATGCTGACGAAAATTTTAATTCACGCGCAAGAGCTACAATTGAAAATGAATCGCTAAGTCCAATTAAAGATTTAATGGACATGGCTTACTATCAATCGCTTAGCCAGGCAAGTCAGGAGAAATATCTTTTTGACCTTGTTGAGAAATATAACAGATTTAGAAAAGAATTTGAAAGAAATGCCGCTGCGCTATAAAAAGTTGTTGGACTAATTTTTTTAGTGTGATATATTATTTACATGAGTAATTTCGACATCAATAGTCTTAATAACGAGCAGCGCGCAGCCCTTGTTGAAACAGAGGGTGCAGTTTTAGTCACCGCCGGTGCAGGCAGCGGGAAAACCCGACTGCTTACGCACAGGGTGGCTTTTTTATTAGACAGAGGTGTCAGCCCATATAACATTCTTGCAATCACATTCACAAACAAAGCAACCAAAGAAATGGCGGACAGAGTAAGTGCTATGTGTGAAGAGGGAGCAAGCATTTGGATTTCAACATTCCACTCAATGTGTGCTAAAATTCTCAGAAACGACATTGACAAACTTGGCTACAATCGCTCCTTTACAATTTATGACGAAAGCGACAGTGAAAAGGTTGTTAAGGAAATTCTTAATGAAAGGGCGATGGCAGAAGATAGGTGGAAGAAAAATGTTTTGTTCCACATATCAAACTGGAAAAACACAGTGATGAGCCTTGCCGAGTATGAAGAGGCTATGCTTGCTGTTGAAGACATTAAAAAAATAGTAGGCGTTATTGACGAGTATGAAAAACGCCTTAAGAAAAACAACGCTCTTGATTTTGACGACCTTTTAATAAAAACTTACAAACTCTTCCTATCTTGCGAAGATGTTAGGTTTAAATATGCGCGCAGATTTCATTACATTTTGGTTGATGAATTTCAAGACACAAACACAGTGCAATATGAGCTTGTGAAAATGCTGGCAAGCGAATATGGCAATATTTTTGTTGTGGGAGATGAGGACCAGTGCATTTATTCTTGGCGTGGAGCAAACTTTAAAAACATCTTCAACTTCAAAAAAGATTTTCCTAATGTTAAGGTGTTTAAGCTGGAGCGCAACTATCGCTCAACAGGTAAAATTTTGGATAGGGCGAACAAACTTATTGCTCACAACTCATCTCGTCTTGAAAAGAAACTTTGGACAGACAAAGAGGGTGGGGACGAGCCCGTAATTTATAATGCTATGGACGAGCGCGACGAGGCACTGTTTGTTGCTGGCACTATTGAAAGAATGCTTAGAAAGGGTGCAAATCCATCCGATTTTGCAATTTTAATGAGGCTTAATGCCATTTCTCGAAATTTAGAAGAGGCGCTGCTTGCTTATAACATCCCTCATAAAATTTATGGCGGATTTAAGTTTTATGAGCGCGCAGAAATTAAAAACATAGTTGCTTATTTAAGGCTGTTTGTCAACCTTGATGATGACATTGCATTTACAAAAATTATCAATTTCCCAAGGCGCGGGATTGGCGATGGCGCGATCGCAAAACTAAAAGCGTTTGCC
>CAZQPZ010000042.1:0-6336 GCA_964595395.1 uncultured Lachnospiraceae bacterium
CAGCCGCTCATCAAAAACAATATTTTACCTTTCATTTTAACAAAAAAAGTTTATTATGAGACCACTACCCAAACAATAACTTCCACCTTTGATGAAAAAAGGGAGGAGATAATTTCGCAGGCAAAAGCAAACTGCTTGCAAAATTTGGGCGAGTGTGAGATAATAAAGGAGGAGAATTATCGAATAATAGAAGGGGCGGGCTGCACGACCGTGAAATATGTTATAACAGCAAGCCTTCAAATTACAGGAGAAAAATGAAAGTATACACAAACAAGCCTAACCTTTTAAAAACAGAGATTTTGGAAGAGGCACTTAAAGCAACCGAAAATGTGGTGGATTGCCCGTCTGTTGGCATTCGCTTTGTTAGCAAGAGAAAAATTAGAAAACTTAACAAAGAACATCGCGGAATTGATAAAGCAACAGATGTGCTATCTTTTCCTATGTTCGACACAAAAAGAAAGGGCTCGCTGCAAAATTTTGTTGATGAGCGCGACCCTCTTACAAAAGAGCTTGAAATTGGAGACATCATCATCTGCCGCGCAGTTGCAAAAAAGCAGGCTAAGGCATATAAGCACAGCCTTGAAAGAGAAATCAACTTTTTGGCGCTTCATGGATTTTTGCACCTCTTAGGTTATGACCACATGACTAAGAAAGACGAAAAGGAGATGTTTTCGCTTGCAGAAAGCATCCTTGAGCGCGCTGGCTTAAAGAGAGGGGAGAATGTATAAGTTTGGATATGTTGCCGTTCTAGGGCTGCCTAACGCTGGCAAATCTAGCCTCGTGAACAGACTTGTTGGCATGAAACTTGCAATTGTTTCAAACAAGCCACAAACTACGAGAGATAACATTTTGGCTATATTGACAACGAAAAATTATCAACTTGTTTTAATCGATACGCCGGGATTACATAAATCTACTTCGCATTTAGATAAGTTTATGATGAAGAATGTGCGCACGGCAAAGGCAAGCGCTGATGTTATAGTTTATCTTGTAGACTCAAGTGCGGGCATAAAAAGTGAAGAGATAGAGCATATTGAGAAGATGAAAGCTGACGGCTTGAATGTTATTGTTGCGGCTTCTAAGCTTGACAAGAAAAAGCCAGAATTTGACTGCGATATTGCTTTTTCATCGACTACTGGAGAAAATGTTGAGAATTTAATTAATAAGGTGCTTTCATTCTTGCCAGCTTCTAAAACCAAGAATTTTGCTTATGACGAAGAGGATGTGACTGACAGACCAGTTAAGTTTGTTGTTGGAGAGTATGTGCGTGAGGCAATGCTTGAGGTGCTTAAAAAAGAGATCCCGCACGGCGTGGCTGTTGTTGTGACAAAGTTTGAAGAAAGCGGAAAGCTTACAAAAATTGAAGCCGAAATTGTTTGCGAGAAAATGTCGCATAAGGGCATAATCATTGGCAAGGGCGGCGAAACTTTAAAGAAGATCGGAACAAAGGCTAGGCTTCAAAGTGAGGCGCTGCTCGGTGGTAAAGTTATGATTTCACTTTTTGTTAAAGTGGAAGAGGGCTGGAAAGATAAGCCAAATAAACTTAGCGATTTAGGATATAACTAAAAAATCTCTCATTCTGGCGCAAGCTGGAATGATTTTTTTATACCTTCTCAGCAGTAACATACGGAGTGTGTTTTCATATACTGAATACTAGAACGTTTACGCAAAAGAGGAAATTATGACTGACACAGGAAAGGTTATATTTGGAATTAGTTTTATCTTTTTAATGACATCACTTGGCTCATCCTTTGTGCTGTTATTTAAAAATAAGTTAAGCGAAAAAGCACATAAATTTATTGTGGGCTTGTCGTCAGGCATAATGATTGCGGCTTCCATTTGGTCGCTATTGCTCCCATCTATTGAACAGTCGGCAAGCTGGGGTAAACTCAACTTTTTGCCCGCCGTTATAGGTTTTTTTGTGGGCGCGCTGTTTATTGCACTGCTAGACGTTGTAAGCAACAGACTGAGCAAGAGTGGCATGAAAAAGAGTGGCATGAAAAAACATAAAAAAATTTTCATTGCCATGACGCTGCATAATATCCCTGAAGGCCTTGCCGTTGGTGTTGCGTTTGGTGGTGCTTGGGCAATGGGAGATCCTGTTGCAATGGCGCTTGCTCTCAGCCTTGCAATAGGAATTGGCATTCAAAACATTCCTGAGGGTACGGCAATCGCTCTGCCAATGGCTATGGCAGCGGGCAGTAAAGTGAAAGGCTTTTTGCTTGGCGTGCTAAGTGGGGTTGTAGAGCCTATCGCGGGAATAATTGGCTTCTTCCTTGCAGCAAGTGTTTCTGCAATTATGCCTTGGGTGCTTGCTTTTGCGGCGGGAGCAATGCTCTATGTTGTTGTCAACGAGCTTATGCCTGAAAGCCAAGTGGGAGAGGGCGCCTCTTTTGGAACATGGGGCGCAATGCTAGGCTTCTTACTCATGATGTTATTAGATGTAGCACTGGGATGAATTTATATATTACTTTTCTCGAGCAGAAAAGTAACAAAAGGCTTTGGGGAATTTCGAAGTTCCCCAAGCCCCTAACGACCTACTTTTTAAAAAAGTAGGCAAAAATTATTAAATAAAAACAAGTAAAATGCCTCTTAAAAAGGCGTTTTATATTAATAACTATTCATTCCCAACTAGATAATCAACACTGACATTAAAAAATCTAGCAAGAATAATTAGTGTGTCAATATCTGGCTCAGCCTTGCCTTGTTCGTAACTTGCATAACCTGTAACAGACATATTCAACATTTCTGCCATATCTTTCTGTGTTAAATTTTCGCTTTCTCTTAATAATTTTAATTCTTTCTTGATCATAACTTTATTTTACTTCTTTTTTATTTAAAATTTTTTAAAAAGCGCGTTTTGCGCACTACAAATTATAAATTACAAATGTGAAAGAATTCAAAAGGTGTAATTTCAAGCGCATAGCAAATTTTGAAGACATCATTGATAGTCATTCTTACAAGGGAAGCGGACAATATTTTTTTAACTCTTACTGGTTTAAGATTTGCCTTTTGGGCAAGTTCCTCAATTGACAAATTATTTTGTATACGAAGTTTTTCTGCAGTTTTTGCGACTATAATAAAAATTTCTTTTTTCATTTATAACCTCCATATAGGAGTATAAAACATTAAAGAAATAAATTTTTCAAACTATGCATTTTTCGTAGTTAAAATAATATTTGTGTCATTCTGAGGATAAAGTCCGAAGAATCTACTACGCATGCTTGCATCTTTAATTAAAAATTAGGTTGGATTAATAGATCCTTCGCTTTGCTCAGGATGACATGCACAGAGTGAGTCGCGAGGTCGAGTGATAAAATGATTAATAAAAATGCCTCACTAAGAGGCGTTAATATTAATTTTTATTTTTTTACAGTATTAAAATCGACAAATTGCCGTGAAGAGTGAAAAGTTAAGAGTTAATAGTTAATAAGTAAAATCGACAAATCACTAAAGTAATTTGTCGATTTTTTGGCAGGGGTGGAAGGAATTGAACCCTCGACAATGGTTTTGGAGACCACTGTTTTACCACTAAACTACACCCCTATGGATAGACTAAAGAATAGCATTTTTGCGTTTGCTTGTCAAGCATTTTGAAATTCTTTGGCAAAAGTGTATAATAAAAATATGAAAATTGAAAGAATTGTTTCGCAGTATTTAGAAAGCAACACTTATGTGGTAAAGAAAAATGGGCAGTGCCTTATTGTTGACGGCGGCGCAGAGCTGGGCGACGTTAAAAAAGCTGTTGGCAGCGACAAAGTAATGGCCATTCTTTTAACGCACGGGCATTTTGATCACGCTTTTAACATTTTGCAATATGCAGAAGAGTTTAATTGCAAAATTTATGCTTCACCAAAAGCGAAAATTAATCTTTCCGATCCAGCAAAAAACTATGGCAAAGGCTTTAAGATTGACGAGTTTTCGCGCTTTGTGTTTATTGATGATGGCGACGAGCTAAGTTTAGGAGACTTTGATATTGAAGTTTTTGCATTGCCGGGACACTGCAAATGCGCTCTTGGCTACTTGATTGAATCCACTCTTTTTGCGGGTGATGTGCTTTTTGCAAGAGCTTATGGCAGAATTGACCTTTGGGATTCGAGCCAAGATGAAATGCTTGCAAGCCTTAGAAAACTAACAACAATTCCATTCGCTCAAGTTGCCAGCGGTCACGGCGAAATGTCAACTGCCCAGTCGCAAGCGCGCAACCTTAAAACTTTTATCAGATTTTTATCAAGATAAGAATTATACAAAGGAGCTAATATGAAAAAGAGGGTTAAAGAGTTTACTCAATTTAGGGAAAGTTATAATTTTGTTATGCCGCCGCTTGTACAAAAGAAAAACACTATTCTTTTTAATGGCGAAGTTGTGCAAGATGATGAGAAAAAGTATTCAACTGGCGAAGGATTTATCAATATTGGTTATGGTTTTAGAAATCATATTTCAAGGGTCCTTTCAAACTTGTATCCTATGTCTTTCAAGTTTCGTGGCAAGAAAGTTTCCAGCATTGAAGGAGTTTTGCAAGGGATAAAATATGAAGATGTTAAAACACAGAATCTGGTGCTTAAGTATGCCGGATTAGATGCTTATCACACCAGAGGCTGCAATGAGATAGATTTCTGGGGCAATGAAGGTTTACTCTATTGGCAGGGCAAGGCAATTGATAGGCACAGCAAGGAATATCAGCTGTTTTTGGACGAGCTTTACATATGCGCTTCTACAAATCCGCTTTATCAGAGAGCTTTACGGGGAAGCGGAAATAAATATCTTCTTCATGATATAGGCAAAAGCGATCCTCATGAAACTGTGCTTACTCGTTTTGAATTTGAAAGCAGGATAAATGCTTTGCGTAGTTTTCTTTTTAATTGATTATAAAAAAGCCAAGTTAAAGCTTGGCTTTTTGCATTTTCCTCTTCTAGCACACATGCGCATCTATGAATATATTGAATATATGCAAGGAAGTTATCTTTTATGGAAGAGCCGATTAAGTAAGGGACTATCGATGGATGAAGTTGCCAAAGAACTGGGAGTTTTACAGCTTGATTATTGGGGCTGGGAAGTAGGCGAGGATAGGCCTTCACTTAATCAGATTTCTAAACTTTCTAAACTTTTAAAAATCAGCTTTTATGATTTATCTCAAGAGTTTGGCTACACAGCAAGGCAAATTGGTGTTTATTTGTACAATAATCCTTTTGACAGATATTTGTAAAAACAATTTATTTTTTAAATAAAAGTTCAACGCCTTCAGCCGAATAAATTTCAATATCTGGTGAGGTTAAAAGATTTTTTGAACTTATATTTTTGCCTAGACGCGAAATTTCATTTTCATTCTTGGAAGATAAAAAGATGGAAATGTAATTTCCTTTAGGGATGAGAATAGGGGTTGCATTTTCGTCAAATTTTTCTGGAAGGGCAATGTAATATTTGAACTTTTTCACACTGTCGCTTAAATAAACAAGGCCGTAAACTTTTCCTGCTCTTTTTATAGCTGAATTCTCTTGCTTTGCAACATCCCAAAAACTTGAGATTTCTTGTGCAGAGTTGCAGTATGAGCTAATGCCGTAAAGCTGCAAGTTCTCTATATGTTTTATTTTTGCTGTAACTAATGCAGGAGGAATTTGTGCCTCATCAAACTTAATTCTTGTGAAATATTTAAAATTTTTTTCGCTATGAAGCTTTGATGGATTAAATCCATGAAAGGCTTTAAAAGCGCGCGAAAATGAGGCTCTGCAATCATATCCGCACATTACCGCAACATCTATTATTAGATTATCTTTTAGAAGATTACCGCATTCACTTAATCGGCGGTTCTTGATGTATTCTTTGGGGGTGAATCCTGTTAGCAGTGAAAAAATATTTGAAAAACATGCAACATTTGTTCCAATAATTTTGCTGAGCTCTTGCAAATTTATTTGTTCAAACAAATGTTGTTCAATATATTTTGTGATTTCGTTAAGTTGACGATAGATGTTCATGTTTTTATTATAGCATATTTTATTGTAAATAAGTGACAAAATTGGATATAAAAAAGTCATGCTTTTGCCTCTTAAGTTTGATAAACTCTGCTTAAGGAGGCACAGAAGATGTCAACAGAATATACAAAAAAAGATGTAAAAGAAGATTTGATAGGCTCTCTAGATCAGCTTATGCTTCTCACAGACACTATTTATAAACTTACAGATGAGCTCAACGCCGAATTTCTTGTGAATGGGGTTGATAAGCAGGACTATACCATGCCCGGATCGAGCCTTGTTGTTCGATTGCTCAATACAAGATGGGAAAAGTCGATTGAAAAAGAAAAGAAGAAAAATGCTAAGAATATTGAAAAACGCAATATGA
>CAZQPZ010000043.1:0-6214 GCA_964595395.1 uncultured Lachnospiraceae bacterium
AGAAGATAGTAAACTATAAGAGGAGGAGAATTAGAATAGCATAAAAGAGTAGAGAAGAGTTATAAAAACTTGTTGAAGGCAAGCTTGAAGCAAAGGTGGAGCTTTTCAGCGTTTTCTTTGTTGTGAAAAGGGAGAAAATGCTGGATCGCTTTGATGAATTTCATGAAATCATGGTAGATTTCATCAACAAACACAAGGGAGTTTGCAATCCAAGCTTTGTTTTGAAAAAATTTGGTTTTGATTTAGGACTGCCTGAAGATCCGCTTACAAACAAACTTAAAAATGCGCAAAAAAGTTTTGAAAGTCACTGTGATAATATTTTTAAGTTGTTTGAAGTGCATCATCAAATGAAGCCTGTGGAAGGCGATCTTGAAAAAATGGAACGCATGAAAGAGCTTGTCATTGGGATAGACGAAGACTACAAAGAGCTTGTTGATGTGTCAGTTGCTCGCGACAAAGCTCTTACAAGATAAGTCACAAAATTGGCTATTGATAAATTACAATATAGTAAAAAGCCCATTAAAATTAAGGGCTTTTTTAAATTTTGATATTGACTTGTGCCAATAAAAAGTGTATACTCATACACATATAGAGGTAAGGATGACAGATTTGATAGTAAGCAAAAATATAATAATTGAAAAATGCGCAGATTTTATTCAAAATTTTGATGATTTTTGTGAAGCCTATTTAAGCACTGACCCTGAATTTGATGGATTAGCGCATGGGCTTGGAGAATATTTTGATCTTGATTTTGAAGAGAGTATGCTTAAAGCAGAGTTTATAATAGTCAAAGAGCGCTTTGATGCAGGATTTGCGTATGCAATGAACGTTGTTACAGCAATTTTAAATAATGAAACCATTAAAAGAATAATTGGAATCGGGGAAGGACTTAAATATTATAACCGCATGAGCGGTGATGCGGAGATTGTTCTTAAACAATTTGATGCTTTAATTGAAAATGCTAAAGAGGAAGATAGAGAAATGGAAGAACAGTTTTTTGCTAGTACATATGGAAATATGAGTAATGCTTTTGAAAGTTTTAAGCATGATTTTTTGCAGATTTGTGAAGAATATTCTGTTAAAGATGAAAGCCTAATTGAAAAGGCTGAAGCGTTTAAAGACGAATCGCTTTTTGTTCCTTCAAAAGACATTAATGTAAAGCGTATTGCAGCAGAGCTTTGCCCAGACCTTGAAATTCATTCGTACTCGCAGCTTTTAGAAGTTTGCAGAAATCTTGTTATGCTTGCACTTGACGAAGCAATGGACATTGTAGACAAATTGTGCAATGATTATCTTGACGGGAAGTACAATGATGACGACCACATGAAAAGCATAAGAGATAATTATAATGCAATCTATAACGGCTACACTCACTTAATTTCGGGAAACAGCTTAGACACAAAATTCTATGAAGCACCACGCTTTAAAAAAGCTGATCCAAGTTTAGATTATTAAAAAAATCGCTCTAATTTAGAGCGATTTTTATTTTAGTCAATATAATAAAGATTATCTCCTAGGAACAAAAGGCAGGTATTCTACGGCTTTTTTAACTTGCTCAGGAGTGATTTTTACTTCTGGTGGGTTTTGAGCAGGGGCTTCCACCATAGTAACAACGTAAGGCTCTATCTTTTCATCATCAGCTATTTTGTACTTATTTATGTTTTGTTTTCTAAATTTCATTTTTTTATCTCCTTTTTATTTCAGAGCCTTGCTTCGCATGAGAGTCGCGACCAAGTCGCTTGTCGACTTGCGTGTGGTCGCGAAAAGAAAATTTCAAGCGGCTCTGCGCAGCTTTTCGTGCTTGCTCGAAAACAAGCTAAAGCGCAGAAATTTTCTATGGCGCAGAGGTCGGGATTCGAACCCGAGGTGGCTCTCACCACACACGCTTTCCAAGCGTGCACATTAGACCGCTCTGACACCTCTGCATGTAAAAGAAAATGTTAAATTGTTGTTTTTTACTAATTTTATTAGTTGAGCGGTCTAATTTTTATCGGGGTCCCCAAAAATGTTTATATTTTTGGGGTGTGGCCGCTCTGACACCTCTGCATAACAAGATTAATTTATCAAATTTTTGCATTTTTGTCAATAAAAACCTTCGCTTTTGATACAAAAAATAAAAATATGTGCTATTATAAATTTTGAATAATGCCAAAGAGGAAATTTCAAATGAATAAGCATGCATATCTAATCTTGGCTCATAACCAGTTTGATTTATTAAAAAAATTAATTAAATTATTGGATAATGAGCATAATGACATATATGTGCACTTAGATAAAGGTGCAAAAGATTTTGATGTTAGTCAATTTAAAAACCTCACAAAATTTTCTCATTTAGAGTTTATTGAACGAAAAAAGCTAAGGTGGGGGAATTATAATTTGGTGGATGCTGAACTTAGGCTGTTAAAAGCTGCATCTAAAAATAAATACTCTTATTATCATTTGCTTTCAGGGCAGGATTTGCCGATTCAGTCTAATGAGGCAATTTATAATTTTTTTGAGAACAGCGGAAAGGATTTTTTAAGCTGGGACGGTAATTTAACAAAATGGATTCCTCGTTTCAAAACCTATCATATTTTTACTGATGGTAAACGCAATTTTATAAAAAAATTAAGAAAGTTTTATGAGAAATTGCAGCTAAAATTGGGTATCGATCGCACAAAACGTTCAGGTTTAACATATCTCAAAGGGGATCAATGGTTTAGTATCACAAATCCTCTTTGCGAATTTGTTTTAAGCAAAGAAAAGTTTATAAAGAAATACTTTAATCGCACGCATTGTCCAGATGAAACTGTGTTTCAAACGATTGCCAACATCTCGCCATATAAAGACAACATGTGTAATAACAGCATGAGATACATAGATTGGACAAGGGGCGGAAGCCATCCTAAAACTCTAACATTAGAAGACAAAGAGAAAATTGAAAATTCGGATAAAATGTTTGCGCGTAAATTTGATGAAACTCAAAGTCATGACCTCATAAACTGGGTTTTGGATAAAATTGAAGAAGGAAATTAAATTTTAAAATAAAGCTGAAAGTTTCAAAAATATTTTTTTGAGCATATTTAATAGATATGCAAAAATTAATTCAAGAAAAGTTTAAAACCCTAGAAAAGGTGATTGGCGGCACGCCGCTTATTGAAATTTCTTATAAATATAAGGGCAAATCTAGATTTTGTTTTGTGAAACTGGAGTGGTATAACTTGTCGGGCAGCATTAAGGATAGGCCGGCTTTTGAAATTTTAAAAGAGGCTTATAAATCAGGAAAGTTAAAGCCGGGGCAGACAATTTGCGAAACAACATCGGGTAACATGGGCATAGCTCTTGCTGCAATTGGTTGCTATCTCGGCAATCCTGTTGTTGTTTGTATGCCAAGGAATATGAGCAAAGAGCGTCAAGAGCTTTTGAAGCTATATGGGGCGAAATTAGAGCTTACCGAAAGCTTTGAAGAGGCTTTTGCACGAGCTGAAGAGTTTAAAAGTGAGGGTGCATATCTTCCTCATCAATTTGAAAATTTGAACAACTTAAAGGCTCACTACTTTTCAACTGCCAAAGAAATTTATGAAAAACTTGGGGATATTGACGCCTTTGTAAGCGGAGTTGGAACGGGCGGAACACTTATGGGTGCTGGCAAGTTTTTGAAGGAAAAATGTAATGCGAAAATGATTGCAGTCGACCCCGCTGAAGCCAACTTATTGAAAAGTGGAGTGAGTGAAAATAAGCACAAAATTCAAGGGCTGAGCGATTCTATAATCCCAGCGCTGTATGATTCAAGTTTAGTTGATGAAATTATTTCTGTTAATTCTGACGATGCAATTTGCATGGCGCAAAAACTTTGCAGAGAGCTGGGTCTCGGCGTTGGTATTTCATCGGGTGCAAATTTCTTAGGTTGCGTGCTTGCAAACTATAAAAGACCAGCAACAGTTTTTGCTGACGATAACAAAAAATATCTTTCCACTGAGCTTATCGAGCCTAAAACAAGCAAGCTGGTTGAACAAATTGAGCTTATTGGATGCAAAGTGATTTAAGGGGGAGTATCCCTCTTTTTTATATCGCGAACACGCTTTTTCGCAGTTTTGAATATCATTTTAATGTATGCCTTAATAGTATACACTTTTACGAAGGAAGGTTTATATGTTCGGAATTTTTAATTGTAGTTGTGGGCAAGTGTGTCCACTCGTTTTAAGAGGACCAACAGGCGCGACTGGCGCAACTGGAAGCACAGGCCTTAGGGGAGTCACAGGTCCAACTGGGCCAACGGGTCCTACTGGTCCATCAACCGGCGTTACAGGTCCTACTGGTCCAACAGGCGTTACCGGCCCAACGGGAGCAACTGGTGCCACTGGCGTAACAGGTCCAACAGGAAGTATCGGAGCAACAGGCGCGACAGGTGCCACAGGAGCTACTGGCTTAATTGGACCAACTGGTGCGACCGGTGCAAATGGATTGACTGGACCTACCGGAGCAACTGGTGCCACAGGTGTCACGGGTCCTACCGGGCCAACGGGGGCAACTGGACTTAGCATAACCGGCCCAACAGGTCCTACTGGCAATACTGGTGCGACCGGCGCAACGGGAGTTACCGGCCCAAGCGGTGTTACAGGACCTACAGGCCCTACAGGAATCGCTGGCGCTACCGGAGCAACTGGCCCAACTGGAGTTGCTGGCTTAATTGGTCCAACTGGTGCGACCGGCGCAAATGGAGTAACCGGTCCAACTGGTGCTACAGGCCCAACCGGAGCAGATGGCGCAACCGGACCTACAGGTGCAACTGGAAACACAGGCCCTACAGGCGCAGCAGGTTTAATCGGCCCAACAGGAGCAACTGGTGCAAACGGAGTTACGGGTCCAACTGGTCCTACAGGCGCCACTGGCGTGACAGGGGCCACAGGTGCTACCGGCCCCGCGGGAACAATTACACCAGCTGCAGCTGTTGCTGATGTAGAAGGCACACCAACACCTGATGAAGTGGGAACCACGCTAAATGAACTTCTTGCATCTTTGCGTGCGGCCGGCTTTTTGGCAAGTTAATAATTGGAATTATAAAAAAAGAAGGCATTAAGCCTTCTTTTTTGATGTCAACTTCGTTGGGGCTGAAGTTGCTTTCTTTGAAGTGGTTTTCTTTTTAGAAGCAGATTTAGTAGTTTTAGTTTGTTTTTCAACCTTTTTTGCCTCCGCTGCTTTTTTTGCTTCCGCTTTTCTTGTGAGGTCATATATTGAAGGGTCAAGTTTAACGCTGTCAAGCTCATGCAGTCTTTTATAAATCATTTTTTGGAATTTTTTACGATTAACTTGCATGATAATTTTAACATTGCCTTTTCTATTGAAAGTTGCTGTGCTTTTGCCCGGATTATCTGTTTCATTTATGCTTACAAAGCCCTTCTTGGTTTTAAACAGCCATGGATATTCAATAGAGAATAGGGCGCAGGTGTCATTTGTTGCAATTCTTTTGTCAGGAGCTTCTGGTGTCCAGTAAACTTGACATGCAAGATTTAAAAATCTTGTAATGTCATTAATCTCTGTAAATTGATCAATTTGCTCTTCTGTGAAATGTGCTTGGAATCTTCCAATTTCAGAAGTAACCATAATAATTGGCAGACCGCTGCTAAGCACAATGTTTTGAGACTCAGGATCTGTTCTGCAATTAAATGAATTGTAGTCCGGATAACCAGTAACTCCAAAAGGTGCGTTGCCTTCAAAAACAATTTGTTTAATCAGATCTTTTGCGTCTGGGTGCTTTTCAAATAAATGAGCAATGTTGGTGTGTGGACCGATTGCCAAGATTGTAACCTCATGTGGGTTTTCTTTAAGCACTTTGTACATAGCATCACTGCAATCTTCTTTGATAGGCTGGTGGATTGTTTTCTTAGGAGGGATGTAAGCACCCAAGCCTTCTTTGCCATGAAGGAATGAAGCATCTGGGGAAACGCGTTTATAAGCTGTTTTAGCGCCTTGCACAACAGGAATATCCTTATGGAACAAATCAAGAAGATGGCACATGTTTCTTGTGCCAATATCTGAGTTAACATTTCCAGGACAGATAGTCAAAAGTTTAACGTCAAGCCTTGGGTCGTGAAGTGCAAAAATGAGGCATAGTGTGTCGTCTACGCCGGGATCGGTGTCTATAATAAGTTTTATTTTCTTCATAAATTTTCTCCAAAAATAATTACGCATTAATTATAAACCTTTCCATAAAAAAAGAAAAGCGAAATTTGAT
>CAZQPZ010000044.1:0-6180 GCA_964595395.1 uncultured Lachnospiraceae bacterium
AGATTCCGCAAGCTCTGCCCGCAGATTTTGGAGTGGAAACTACACTGCAAGGAATGCCCATTCTTTTTAAGTAACTGGCAAAAGAAAGCGTTTCGTTTCTGGACGTGAACACAGCGTAATAATACTTCATACTTCCTCCTCCTATGCACAAATTCTCTCCTTTTACACTATATTTAATTATAAAAGAATTTGTTAAAAGGAAGATTTTATGATTTATTTAGATAACAGCTCCTCCACACTTGTTAAACCAAAAGAGGTGCTTAAAGCGCTTTCTTCTGCTGCAACACGCTTTACAGCAAACCCTGGAAGAAGCGGACATAAAGAAAGCATTAATGCTGCAATGGAAGTTGAAAAAGTGCGCGCAAAAACTGCCGAATTTTTTAATCTTGAAAATGAGAGCAATGTGATTTTCACTGCAAGCTGTTCAGCCGCCCTCAATCTTGCAATCTTAGGCAGTGCAAAAAATGGCGGGCATGTTGTGTGCACAGAGAACGACCATAACTCTTGCTTACGCCCTCTTGAGCATCTTAAACGCTGCGGAATAATTGACTACACTGTTGCATTTCAATCATCGCTCGGCGGCATTAAAAAAGAGGACATTGAAAGGTGCTTGAAACCTAACACTTACATGGTGGTTTGCAACCATATGTCTAATGTTAATGGTGACAGCGCGGATATTTATGCCATAGGCAAAATGTGCAAAGAAAAAGGCATTCTGTTTCTGGTTGACGGGGCTCAATCCGCCGGTCATGAAGTGATTGATATGAAAAAAGATAACATCGACTTTTTGACGCTTGCTCCACATAAAGGCTTTTATTCTCTGCAAGGCTTGGGAGTTCTGCTTGCAAAAAACACGGATATGCTAAACCCAATTATGTTTGGTGGCACTGGCACAAACTCGCTGGAGCTTATTCAGCCTGAATCTGCACCCGAGCGCTATGAGGTTGGCACACTTGCCACTCCTAACATTTTAGCCTTTGGAGGAGGCATAGATTTTGTCAAAGAAAACTTTAATGCCATTCGCGACCACCTTGATGACCTAACCACATTTTTGCATTATGAGCTTTCCTCACTCCCTCTTGAAATTTACACAACAACCGAAAATGCAAAAGGCGTTTTTGCATTTAACATTCCTTCGCTTCACTCCACAGATGTTGCAACATATTTAGATGAGAAATGGAACATTTGTGTGCGAGGAGGCTATCACTGCGCAGCAAAAAAACATGAAGCGTTGGGGCTACTCGACCGCGGAGCTGTTCGCGCATCGCTCTCATTCTTCACCACTTTTTCAGATGTTCAAAAGCTTATTGTTGCAATTAAAAGTCTTCTCAAAAAGAAAAAGCTTTTATAATAAAATGCAATCATCCATTTTACTTTCACTCAAAAATATGTTAATATGTTTTTGAGGTAAACATGAAAAATTATTTTGCACGCTCTTGGAAACACCAACAAAGACCATTGGTATCAATATGTAAAATCTGAAATTGAGAAAAAAGGTTACAAGTGTTATGCTCCTACTTTGCCACCACTTGAAAACATGAGCTATCAAACATGGGCTAAAGCTTTTGACAAATATAAAAAATATATAAACAGTGAAAGTGTTTTTATTGGACATTCAACAGGCAGCATTTTTAGTGTTAAATATTTAATGACCAACAAATTAAAAATCAAAAAATTTATTGGAGTTGTTTCATTTAACGAATGCAATGTAAATTCTCCTCACCCAGACTGGGAAGAAATAAACAAATCTTTTTTTGTAGATAATCTTAAAGATTTTAAAAACTATGCAGAAGAGCGAATTTGTTTTTATTCTCCAACTGATATTTATAGCTTTAATATACTAGATAAATTTGCTGGCTGCATAGAAGCAAAAAAAGTTATAATTCAAGAGGCAGGGCACTTCACAAAAGCAAATGGATATGCCGAGCATTTTCCTGAAATACTTGAATATTTATAATAATTAACAAAAAAATGGCACTTTTGTGCCATTTTTGCGTCTTAGACGCTTAATTATTGTGTTTACCCTAGTTAAAGTAAATAATTCTTCTGCAATGTTCGCACTGCAAAATTTTGTCTTCTTTAAGCTTGCTTATCGCTGAAGCTGAAAGCTCCATTCTGCATCTTCCGCAGTTTGAGCCGTCAAGTTTAACAAGCACTGGAAAAATTTTGTCCTCTCTCTTTGCAAGATATGTTTGCATTATTTTTGGGTCAACACTCTTTTGCATAGTTTGAAGTTTTGTTTTAAGTTCGTTAATTTTTGGTTCAAGAGCGGCTGCGTTTTTGTCATAAGCAGCTTTAAATTTTTGATACTCTTCCTTTGCAACATTGTAGTTTTTAATTGTTCTATTAAACTCTGCAAGCACACTATTTATGCTTTCTGCAAGCTTTGTAAGTTTTTTATCAAGAAGGGTAAGATTTTGGCTGACTTTATCTTTCAGTCCCACCCTTTCGTCAATTTCTTCAATACTTAAATTTTCGGTTGATGATGATAAAACCTGCTCTCCCTTTTTGCGAGAAAGTTCAAGAGTTTTATTAAGTTCGTCCATCTCTCTTAAAATCTGTCCTGCCTGCTCTTCAAGCTGATTAGATTTTGTTTGAGACGCTTTTGCAGTTTGATTTAAGCTGTTCATTTTTTGCTTATTAGGGTCATTTGCAAGTTCATTTTCAAGCTCAAAAAGTTTTGCATCAACCGCTTGATAAGCAAGTATATTTTGTAAATCCATAATTTCTCCTTTCTGGAAAATAGTGTATCATTAATCCATAAAATCTGCAAGTTTTTTGCTTCTGTTTGGATGTTTTAATTTTCTGAGCGCCTTTGCTTCAATCTGACGGATACGCTCACGAGTAACCTTAAATTCTCTTCCAACTTCTTCCAAAGTTTTTGCTCTGCCATCCTTAAGGCCATAACGCTGACGAATAACCTCTTGCTCACGTGGAGTAAGTGTGTCGATAACAGCAAGAAGTTGCTCGCGAAGAAGAGATTGAGTTGCATACTCAACTGGCGATTTAACTGTTTCGTCAACAATAATATCTGTAAGTTTGCTGTCCTCTTCCTCACCGATTGGAGTTTCAAGTGAAACTGGATCTAAGCCAATTTTTTGAATTTCAATAACCTTGGATTCTGGAATTCCCATTTCAGCTGCAATTTCCTCTGTGCTCGGCTCGCGGCAAAGCTTTTGTGTAAGCTGACGCATAACACGCTGAGCCTTGTTGATTGTTTCAACCATGTGAACAGGAATTCTGATTGTTCTTGATTGGTCTGCAATCGCACGAGTGATTGATTGGCGAATCCACCAAGTTGCATAAGTTGAAAATTTGAAACCTTTTGAATAGTCAAATCTTTCAACCGCTTTTAACAAGCCGAGATTTCCTTCTTGAATGAGGTCAAGGAAAGAAAGACTGGACGCGCGAGATGCCCATTTTTTTGCAACACTGACAACAAGCCTAAGGTTAGCCTCACAGAATTTAGCTTTGGCATATTCATCGCCTTCAAGAATTCTTTGAGCAAGATCTCTCTCCTCGTCAGCTGTAAGAAGTGGCACTTTGCCAATATCTTTAAGATAAATTTTAACAGGATCGTCAACACCATATTCAGGAATCAAATCTGAAAAATCTTCTTTTCCAACATCATCATCGTCATTGGTGTGAATAACTCTTATGCCCTGCTCTTCAAGCTTTTCAACAAAATTGCGGATGTCATCTGGAGATACATCATATTTCAAAATTCTGTAATAGATGTCATCTTCATTAACAGATCCCTTTTTCTGCGCTAGTTCTGCAATTTTCTTAAATTCTGCTTCCACTTTTTTGTCAAGTTCAACCACAGCTTTTTTCTGTGCTGGATCTGCAGTTTTCTTTGCTTCAGTTTCCGCTTTTTGTTCTTTTAACGCGCTTTTCTTCTTTGCAAGATCGGCCAGTTTTTTAGACTCTGCTCCCACATTTTTCTCAACCATAAAAGTCCTCCAAGTTCTTTTCCCTAATTTTTTTATCAACCCCTTGAGCGGCAATAAGAAGTGCCCTCCGCTCGTTAAGGTCGGTGGAAGATTTATAACTTGCCATTATCTCTTCCTTCTTTTGTTTAAGTTTTTCTTCTGCCATGGTCCAAACACATTCGTTATAGTATTGCTCAGTGTTTCCACTAGCCTCGGCAAAATTAAAATATATCACATCCTGCCAGAAAGGTTGATCGGCATCAACGCTGTCATATAAGGTTGATATTCTTGGCGCAGCCATTATTATATCAATCTCCTCATCCCTGCCATCAATAAGCTTCTTAAAATCAAGGCGCTTATCAACATAATCCTTTTTGTGCAAGATAGACGCTAAAATAAATGTTTCTGCTCTTTTGTTGCCATTTATGCGTGCAGTTAAAACTGGTTTCTCACTTTTTTCAAAGGTTGGCATGATTGTTATGCCAAGATTGCGTCTGAGCACATCCACTGGCACAGCTGTTAAATCACGAATTTTAAACAGATATGCCTCTTGCTCAGGTTGTGAGAAAGTTTTAAGCTTGTCCAAAACATTTTTAACAAACTCTGCTTTTTCGTCTGGCTTATTTAAATTGAATTTTGCAAGCTCCAAATCGATATAGTAATCCATGATTGGCTTTGCGCCATCAAGTTTAGCTTGCATTTTTTCTTTGCCGCCAGCCTCTTTAAGAGTTTCATCTGGATCCATGCCTTTATCAAGCACCGCAATACGCACTCTAAATCCAGCATTGCGAAGAATGTCTATCGACCGTAGCGTTGCCTTAATTCCAGCCTCGTCGCCGTCAAAGCAAAGGATAATTTCATCGCTAAGTTTTTTAAGTTCACGCGCATGGTCGGCTGTCAGCGCAGTTCCCAAACACGCAACAGTGTTTTTGAAGCCCCATCTGTGCATGGAAATAACATCAATCTGCCCCTCAACAATAACAATATTTGGCAGCCCCTTTTCCTGTTTAAGCTTTTTCAAGAGGTGGATGCCAAACACAGTTTTTCCTTTCTGGAAAACGATTGTTTCAGCGGTGTTTTTATATTTTGCAAAATCTGTTTTCTCAAGCGCTCTTGCCGTAAAGCCTATGCACTCTGAAAATGAGTTAAAAATTGGGAAAACAAGTCTTTCTGCCATTGCATCATAAATTCTGTTTTCATCCTTAGTTTGCGCAACTCCTGCAGCAAGCATTTGAGCTTTGGTAAAGCCTTTTGAAAGCAGGAAGTTTGTCAGCTCATTCCAATCAAAAGAGTAGCCTATCATAAAATCTTCAAGTTCATGACGGGTAAATCCCCTCGTTTTTATGTAGTCCTGAGCTTTTTTGGCTTCACTTTTATATAAATTTTCATGATAATGTTTTGCAGCAGCGTCAAGTACTTTTAAAGCCTCATCTTTTTCTTTTTTGCGCTTCATAACGCCCTCGTCTGCCTTCATTTGAGGCACTTCCATCTTGGCATTTTCAGCTAAGCGAACAATGGCATCATGGAAATCGCAACTTTCCATTTTCTCAACAAAGCGGATGACATCGCCTCCCTCTTTGCAGCCAAAGCAGTGATAAAGTCCCTCATATTGGTCAACACAAAAGGAGGGAGTTTTTTCATGATGAAATGGGCAACAACCCCAAAACTTACTTCCCCTCTGCTCCAGTGTTACATACTTTGAAACGACGCTTACAATATCGTTTTTTCTCTTAAGCTCGTCCAGCCATTCTGGCGATAATCCTCTATTATTCAATTAAACCTCAAACAAAAAATCTCTTATACCTTATATATACGCGGCGATCCGCAAATATCCTTTAAAAACTTTTAAGAAAGTTATTATTTTATTTCTAATTATTAAATTCTTGATATTGCTTCCGTTGCAGCTATTGCTCCTTGAGCCGCTGCCGTCACAATTTGCTTAAGAGGCGAATTTGTTATATCCCCACAAGCAAACACATTTTGCATTGATGTGTGGTAGCGATCATCAGTTTTAATGTAGCCTTTTTCGTCAAGCTCCAATTTGCCCTTTAAACCTTCAGTGTCTGGTTTTCTGCCTATTGCAACGAATATGCCGTCAACTGGGATTTCTTCTTGACCAGCAAGCCTAATCGCCTGCACGCTATCCTTTCCAAGAATTTCCTCAACTTGCGCTGAATAGTAAATTTTGACATCTTTTAGTCTCTCAAAAACCGCTTGTGGATAGGCTTTAAGTTTTAACTCGGGATAT
>CAZQPZ010000045.1:0-6147 GCA_964595395.1 uncultured Lachnospiraceae bacterium
ATGGCAAGCCAAGCCTTATAGACCTTTGCAAAAAGCTTGTTAAAGTGAAGGGAATAGAGTGGATAAGAATTCACTACGCTTATCCAGAAATGATAACTGACGAGCTTCTTGAGTTTATAAACAATCAGCCTAAGATGTGCAAATATTTGGATATTCCGCTTCAGCACATTGATGATGAAATATTAAAAAATATGCGCCGCCGTCATGACGAAAAGTTTACAAGAGAGCTTATTGAAAAAATACATACTTCATATCCTAGTCTTAAATTGCGCTCAACTTTTATTGTTGGCTTCCCGGGCGAAACAAACAAGGCGTTTAAAAAGCTGCTTGCTTTCCTTAAAGAGGCTAAACTTGATTATGTTGGCTTCTTCCCATATTTTAGGGAGGAGAACACTGTAAGCTTCTTTATGAAAAAACAAAAATCTGCTTTCACAAAAAATCTTAGACTTAAAAAAGCGCAGAAGGTGCAGGAAAAGATTGCATCGGAGCTTGCTAGAGAGCAAATAGGGAGAGAATTGAAGATTCTTGTCGACAGTTTTAATGAAGAGAGTGGAAGCTACATTTCTCACAGCGAATTTCTTTCTCCTTTAGTTGACTTTAATATTGAAATTGTGGATAATGATAATATTGAAATCGGCAAGTTTTACACTTGCAAAATAGTCGATTTTAATGGAAATAATTTTGAAGGAGAAATAAAGTGAACTTACCAAATAAAATAACAATTTCAAGAATTTGCTTGATTCCACTTGTTATATTTTTCTTCCTTGCAGATTTCATTCCATATGGCAAACTTGTTGCTGCACTCATCTTTGGAATTGCGGCAATAACAGACAACATTGATGGAAGAATTGCAAGAAAAAGAAATCTTGTGACAGACCTTGGCAAATTCTTAGACCCAATCGCAGATAAGGTGCTTGTGATGAGCGGACTTCTGCTTATAATTGCTCATCCAATTACAGGGTCGGGCATTACAAATGCACTGCCTGCAGTCTATCCAGTTTGGCTGGGCATAGTTTGCGGAGTTATAATCTTAGCTCGTGAGCTTATCATCAGTGCTTTCCGCCAAATTGCTGCAACAAAGAAACTTGTTATGGCTGCCGATAAGTCGGGAAAAGTTAAGGCGTTCTTGCAGGATATAACAATCTTCCTTTACATGATTTATGCTTTCATGGTTGCTGAATTTTGGACATCAATTGCAGGAACAGCAAACACAGTTATAAGCATTGTGCTGATTGTGCTTCTTGCTGCAACAACAATTCTTACAATCACATCTGGAATTGGTTACATTATTAAAAATAAGCATGTGCTTAAAGAAGAAGCTCCTAAACAAGAAAAACAAATCCGTTATGATGAAATCATCCCAGAAGTTTTAAAAGAGTTTGTTGAGGACGGAGTTGTAAGCGCGGATGTCTTGGAAGAGAGATTTGGTATTGGTGAAAGCCGTGCAAACAAAATTATCTCTGACATGGTGGAGCTTGGATATGTTTCAGATGAAGGCGAGCAGAGAGAAATTCTCATAAGCGTAAGCGAATACCAGGATATGTTTGGAAAGAAAGACTAAAAAAATGCAATTAATTAAAACAATTTTGAAGATAATGTGTTAAAATAGAGATATAGAAATTAGAGAGGAAATTATGGAAAAGAAATTAACAAAAGAAGATGCACTTTCAGAAGCTCTTCTGCAAATTGAAAAACAATATGGAAAAGGCTCTATCATGAAGCTTGGCGACAACGCAAATCAGAAGATTGATGTTATCCCAACAGGTTGCCTTACACTTGACCTTGCACTTGGAATTGGTGGCGTGCCAAGAGGAAGAGTTGTTGAAATTTATGGACCAGAATCATCTGGTAAAACAACAGTTTCCCTTCACATGATTGCAGAAGCTCAAAAAATGGGCGGAACAGCTGCGTTTATTGACGCTGAACATGCGCTTGACCCAAGCTATGCTGAAAAACTTGGCGTAGTACTCAAAGACTTGTATGTATCTCAGCCAGACAACGGAGAGCAAGCTCTGCAGATTTGTGATATGCTTGTTCGCTCTGGTGGAGTTGATATTGTTGTTGTGGACAGTGTCGCTGCTCTTACACCAAAAGCTGAAATTGACGGCGAAATGGGGGACAGCCATGTTGGACTTCAAGCAAGAATGATGTCACAGGCACTTAGAAAGCTTACTGGTGCAATCAACAAATCTAACTGCACAGTTATCTTCATTAACCAGCTTAGAGATAAAATTGGCGTTATCTATGGCAGTCCAGAAACAACAGCCGGCGGAAAGGCGCTTAAATTCTATGCCAGCGTTCGTCTTGACGTTAGAAAGGGCGAAGCTATCAAAGATGGCGCAAACGTTATCGGAAACAAAACAAAAGTTAAAGTTGTTAAAAACAAACTTGCTCCTCCATTCAAGGTTGCTGAATTTGAAATCATCTATGGAAAAGGCGTTTCAAAAACAGGTTGCGTAGTTGACCTTGCAACTCAGTTTGGAATCATCAAAAAATCTGGCTCTTGGTTTGCTTATCAGGACGAAAAGATTGGTCAGGGTAAGGAAAACACAAAGGCATATTTGGAAGCTAATCCTGAAGTACTTGCCGAAATTGAAAAGCTTATCATTGACGAAGTTAACAAAGACGGCTTACCACTTGATGCCGGTGCATCAGATGATGAATAAAAAAAGGAGGTCTAATGACCTCTTTTTTTAGTGAAGAACGAAAGTGAAGAGTGTAGAATTTCTTTGATATTATGTGAAATTTATGATGCAAAATAAGAAAAATATGATACAATATACTTATATGAAAGAGAAGATTTTGATTTTAGCTTATCCTGGCTCAGGGAAAACATATTTAGCAGACAATTACAATAATGTTTCTGATTTGGAATTTCAGCATTATCGTTGGAATTATGGTGAATATAAAAGCTTGCCTCTTGAGCAACTAAAAGGTAGAAAAGATATAAGAACAAATAATCCAGAATGGCCAAATAACTTTTTTGAAATTTTAGATAACGAAATAGAAAAGCGGAAACTTGTTCTTGTGCCAATGGCGACATCTTTGTTTGAGCACGCTAAGTATCTTCAAGAAAACAAACAAGTAAAAATAATATTCGCAATTCCAACAAAAAGATGCTTTGAAGATATATTAGAGATGTATAAAAAACGGGGAAATAATCAGAAGTTTATTGAAGACAGAAAGAAAGATTATTTAAAATTTTATGACATAGTTGAAAAAACAGAATTTGATAAACTTTATATTAACAAAAATGAACATTTGTCTGACGCTGTCGCTAAACAAGGCATTGCCCTTGAAGAAGGAAAGGGCTTTAAAAATTATTTTTAAACTAAAATAAACGAATCAATACAAAAGAGGATACTTATTTAAGCATCCTTTTTTGCTGTTTCAAAATTTACAAACCTTTGAAAGTGTTTTTTATTTTAATCTTCCATTAAAAGCGTTTGTAGGGGTTTGGGGAGAATCGCAACTCCCCAAAGTCTTTTGTAACTTTTCTACTCTAGAAAAGTTGTAGTAGTTACACAAACCATTTTTTCTTGTTGGCAGGCTGAGCAACTTCCGTCTCTTTTTTTATTTTAAATGAGGCCTCTTTAGTAAGCTTTCCTTCCTCAAAGCCATATTTGATTTTAAGGTCGCCAGATTTAATTTCAATTAGTTTTTCTACTTGTCCATTTTGATTTGAAACACATTCCACCAAAGTTTTGCCGTCATAAATTTCATAAGTTATATTGCGCTGTGCTGTGAAAGAAACTTTTATTTTTCCATTTTCTTTTTTAATATCAAATTTAGTTTCCGGCAGTTCTGTGAAATTTTGGGAAACTTCTTTTGGCTGATTGAAAACAGAGAACAGTGCAGTTTTTTTGAAGCGTTCAGGGCTGTCAGGTGAGGCGAGTTTTAAAATATGCTCGTTCTCTAATGCAAGGGTGTCAATTTCACGCTCAACAACTGAATCGGGTTGCGTGAAAGCGCCAATCTCTTCTTTTGGCACAGCAGAAAAATATCTTTTTACGCACCTTGTTGGTTGGTTTCCACCCGCAACAGAGATTGGGCTGTTGTCTAAATTTCCAACCCATACGGCACAAACTTCGCTCGGCGAATAGGCAACGCACCAAGCATCCAAGTTCTCTTTTCCTCTGCCAACAGTTCCTGTTTTTGCAGCGATAGGGATCTCCAGCTCTTTCAGCGCTTTGGCTGTTCCAGTGGAGGCAGCTTCTTCCAGCATTGTGGTCATAAGGAAGGCACAGTCCTCTCTTAAAACTTCGCTCTCTTCTGCTTTGTGGCGATATAAAATTTTGCCGTTAGAGTCCGTTATGTATTCAACAAATTTAGCATCGTCATATTTTCCATTGTTAGGGAAAACAGTGTAGCTTTGCGCGAGCTCTTTAATAGTAACGCCATATCTCATCCCACCAAGTGCCAGAGCATAAGAGTTATCGCCCTCGTCAAACTTTATTCCAAGATTTTCAGCATATGCCTTAGCTTTATCAATGCCCACATATGACAGCACTTTAATGGCTGGAATGTTAATTGATTTAGCGACAGCCTCAGTTGCAGAAATATAACCACGGAAGGTGTTATCAACATTTTTAGGGTTATATTCGCCAAGCGCAAGAGGCTCGTCTAAAAGCTCTGTTTGTGGAGTGATAGCGTCCTCGTTAAGAGCGGGAGCATAAACTAAAATAGGCTTTATGCAGGAGCCCGGCTGGCGTTTTGCGTCAAGAATTTTGTAAGCACTGCTGCCTTCATAAGCGGTCACTGCATGCCTAGGTGCATCAATCACAATTGCTGCGTGATCGGCAGAATTAAAATCCTCTTGAGCTAGAGATGCCTTAAGCGCCTCTTGCGAAGAAGAAGAAAGATATGTATGAATTTTATATCCGTTCAGCGCTATATCTTTAGCAGGGCAGCCTAAGATTTTGCAAGCCTCATCTAAAGCTGCTTCGCCGTATGAATTTAGTGGATTTGAATTGTCTGTTTGCAAGCTTAGTTCAATTGGTTTTTCTTTGGCTCTAAGTGCCTCTTCTTCTGAAATATAGCCCTCTTTTTGCATTTCGCTGAGCACTAAATTGCGCCTTTTCAGCGCATTTTCTTCTTTCAAAATAGGGGAATATCGGCTTGGAGATTTAATCATTCCAGCAAGCAGTGCACCCTCTTCCAGATTCAAATCTTTTGCGGGTTTTGAAAAATAGTAGTTTGCCGCATTTTCAATCCCATAGCAGTTGTTGCCATAATAAATCGCGTTAAGATAGCTTTCCAAAATTTCGTCTTTAGAATAAGCTTTTTCAAGTTTCTTTGTCAGCACAATTTCCTTAATTTTTCGCTCAAAAGTTTTTTCGGAAGATAGGTGTGTGTTTTTAATAAGCTGCTGACTGATCGTGGATGCACCTTCTTTTAAACTGCGTGAAGTAAGGTTGGAAAGGGCGGCTTTTGCCATGCGTTTGTAGTTTAGCCCGTTATGGTCATAAAAGCCTTTATCTTCAATTGCAACAAAAGCATTTTTCACACTTGCGGGCAGAAGCTCAATCTTGCAAGATGAGTGATTAAAAGAGTTTTCATCTCTAACTGGGCGGTTGTCCTTGTCATATATCTCCACAGCGAGGGTGGGCGAAGCAATCTTGCCCTCATCAAGCTTAAGTGAGGAGTATTTTGCAAAATTGATAGACACAAACAGGCCGCAACTGAGGATTATGCCGCCAAATAAAATTAAGCTTGATAGGCTAACAATTTTGACAAATTTCTTCATATTTCTTAATATGCGTCATTAAAAGCAAATTATTTGCAAAATCTTATAAAATCTTGTATAATGAAGCTATGTATTATCACATAGTCACATTTGGCTGCCAAATGAATGTTCATGAATCAGAAAAAATTGCGTTCATACTCGAAAGTAAGGGCTATACTTACACTGAAAAACGAGAAAATGCGGACGTAATAGTTTTTAACACTTGTGCCATTCGTGAGGGCGCTGAGGACAGAGTTTTTGGCAATGTTGGCGCACTTAAAAGGCAAAAGAGGGCTAATCCAAACCTTATAATTGCGGTGTGTGGTTGTAGCACTCAAAAGAAGTCCACTGCCGAGTACATGAAAAAAACTTTCCCATTTGTTGATATAATCATTGTCAAATCCGATAAAAAGGGCGTTACC
>CAZQPZ010000046.1:0-6082 GCA_964595395.1 uncultured Lachnospiraceae bacterium
ACTTATTCTGTTGAGGCTCTTCGCAAGGTTGGCGATTCTTACACAGACAGCAGCAAAAACCATGAAGGCGCAATCAAGGACGGCAAGTTTACTCCTTGGGCTGACGGAAACTATAAAATTGTTTATACAGCAACAGATTTCTATGGCAAGACTGTTACAAAAGAAGATGTTTTCATTGACGGCGTAAAAGACACACAAAAACCTGTGGCTAAAATTTATGACGCCTCAAACAAGGCTAACTATGTTGATAACAAGTATGAAGAGGGCATTAAAGAATATATTGATGCTTCAGCTGCATTAAAATCAAAAACAGCTGAAAAGAATGTTATCATTTTTGCAGTTGGCGCAACAGATAATGTTGAAGTTGCAAAACGCACAAGAATTGTTAGAAACTCATCCCGTTCAATTGAAATTGGCGCAGACTACAGCGATTACAACATCATTTTTGACTATGATTATGATTCTTTAATTGCAAACAATTACTACCTTGAAACTGTTCTTAAAGCAGCAAATGTTGATACTAAATCTAAAGAAGCAGTTGAAGCTTGGCTTAAAGCAAATAAATTCCTTATTGCAACAAATGACAAAACAAAAACAATTGAAGATGGTTATGCTTACATTGATGTAAATTATAACACTCCATGGCTTTCAGGCTCTCCAACAGGAACATCATATTCAGTTATCTATCGCGCAGAAGACAAGGCTGGCAATGTAAGCCAAGACTTAACATTCTCAATGTCAATTGTTAACGACCCAACATTCGCTGATGGCGTGGATCCTGAAATCACATTCGTGACAAACCTTAAAAACTCATACAGAAGTGGCTCAATCATTAGATTTGAAGCTCCTACTGCATCTGACGATAACGACTCAAGAATGAAGGTTGAAACAGTTTATCAGTATGAGGGCGAAGAAGAGTGGCGCACATTTGAAGACGGCGAATACAAAATTGACCTTTCTGAAATTGACACTGCAATTGCTGGCGGCAAAAAACCAACAAAACTCACAATTATGGTTACTGCAGCTGACGATTACAACAATATAGGAAAGTGGACAAAAGAAATTGCAATCGCTGACATTCAAGATACAAAAGCTCCTACTATTTTGTTTGAGAAATATGAAACTCCAAGCCAAGACGTAATGCAGAACTCTGAAATCGTTCTTCCATCAATCACAATTAATGACGATAACATAGACTATCTTAACGCAAGCGTTTATGTTTCAAGAGTTAAGGACGGCAAGGAAACACCTCTTACTGTTAGAGGAATGTCATTCACAGACAAAGATAAAATTCACAAAACTGTTACATTGAAGGCTGGAAAGGTTATTGCCGCATATCCTGGCGAATATCAAGTTAAAGTTGTTATCTCTGACGCTGGAAACAACCAAATTACAGCTTTCTACAAATACAATGTTTTAGGATCTAATGTTGTTAAAGATCCAGTTATCACTGGCATTGGCACAACACTTGCAAACAATGGCATTGGCGAAGTTGGCGAAGCTATTGACTTTACAACTCCATCAATCAGCTATGAACTTGCAACAGGCTATGACATTTTTGGTGTAAACACAAAAGATTCTGCTAAAGCTGCAACAGCTTACAGCATTAACTTGATTGATTCTCCATCATCATACGAATTTAATAGTGCTGAAGAGAACACATTCACACCAAGAGAACCTGGCGTTTACAAATTCCAATACGCAGTTAACGTTGCAATTTTCGATACTAACGCTTATGCTCTCAACGATGAAGGAACTGCAGTTTTTGAAAAGGGTACAGAAAACCTTGTTACTCCTCTTGCAAATGGCGATCTTCTTATAACCTCACTTAAAAAGGATGACAACACTGTAAAATACGCATTTAAAGACGAGATTGCTTATAAAGTTTACTCATTATCTGATTTTGAACTCAATGAAAACACAGGTTATCAAGAATTAGAAATTGACGGCAAAACATACAGCCTTGTTGTTAAAGATGGCGTGCCTGTTCTTAAATCAGCAAATAAAGAGCTTAGCTTTGTTGCTGAAAACGGCACAATTAAAATTAATGGACAAGCTCAAACTCTTACAGCTGAAAGCGACATTAGCATAAACAAATTTAACGCATATACTCTTACAAGTGACACTTTAACTGTTACTGTTAATGATACAAAAGCTCCTGTTATAACATCAGAGTTTAATTATCCAACAAGCGCTCAGAAAGGCGACACAATCAAGCTTAAGAGTGTTCAAGCAACAGACCTCTCTGCAAAGGGAATTGATAAAGAAGCAAGTTATGTCTCAGTTGAGTATAGTGGCGGCGGAGTATCTTTCACAAGACCATTCTACTTCAAAGATTTCACAAATGGCGTAAAAGAATATACATTTGAAAGAGAAGGCACTTACACAATTAAATATTATGTTTATGACCACCATGACAATGTAAACTCAGACCTTGTTTACACTGTTTCAGTTGGTGACTGCCAAGACCCAGTGGTTACAATTGAAAAGGGAACATTCAAAGAAAGTTACAACCTTGGCGATGTTATCAGCTTTAACTTAAGTGATCCTAAAAACATTAAGGGATTTAAAATTGAAGATAACAAAACAAGCTTAGAAAACCTTCTTAAAACACTTGAAGTTAAACTTGTAAACACATCAAAGAAAAATGAAGTTGTGAAAAACACAATTGAAAACGGCGATGAACAGCACATCTACAGCTTCAAACTTGAAAGCGCTGGAACTTACACTATTGAAATCTCAGTTACAGACGATGCAAATAATAAGACAACCAAAACATTGGATTTCAAAGTTGATTCAGAAGCTCAAGAGGGAGTTGAAGTTTACAAAGTTGTTGGAACAGTCCTCATTGTTCTTGCAGTGTTAATCCTTGCTGGTGTTATTGCATACTTTGTAATCAGCAAAATTAAACGCGATAGAAAGGCTAAAGGCAAAACAGCAGACAAGAAAAACGATAAGAAAAAAGCTGATAAGAAAGACTAATAAAATTAAAAAAAAGCGCTAAAATTTAAGCGCTTTTTTTATATGTAAAAATTAATTTGTATTGCAGGCGAGTTATCTGCAAATGAAAGAATGCTGTTTTCAAATTTGCCAATAAATGTAATGGAAAGAGTGTCCTTAATATAGCTTTTCAGATCATTTAAATCTTGCAAATTATATTTATTTATCTTGCCTTCATTATTGCCATAACCGAAATCGTGATTTAAAACTTCCATATTTAGCCTCCATATTTTAAGTTTAGTTTATCATTTGTAAAAGTGGCGTTAAGCCGCTTTTTTAATTTCAATTGTCGCTTTTGTGCCGTCAGCAAGCAAAACTTTTATACTATGATCTTTAATTTCAATCTTATTTTCAATCTCAAGTCTAAACCAAGCGTGCAAAGCTTGCAGCACCATTTCTTCTTGCATGTTAACCTCCTTTTAAGAACAGTTACGTTCATATAATTATTATACTGTACCTAATGAGGCAGTTGCAACAAAAAAGCACATAGTTTGAGCAATAATTTATATGAAATTTCAGTTAGATTTGGGGGAATTTGTATAATTATGTCGAATTTTATCGCATTGATAAAAGATGTGTTAGATGAGCGTGATAAAACTGCTCAAGATTTATTTAATGATAATGTAATTTCTGAAAATACGTTTTATAAATTTAAGAGGCGTAGCCCAAATTTAAATACAATCATAAAAATTGCAAATTATCTTGAAATTAGTATTGATTATATGTTTAATTTAAATTCTCAAAACAATTTTAATAAATATCACGAAAATAATATTGACTTTTATAACAATTTAATGAGTTTGTTAAATTCTTGCAATATTTCTCAAAGTAAGTTTTGTGCAGATTTACATTATTCTCGTTCAAATTTATGGCGTTGGAAAAGAGGAGTTAACCCTAGCATTGAAACACTTTTAGAAATCGCAAACTACTTAAACTGCTCAGTTGATGATCTTTTACAAGCAGACTAAAAAAAGCGCTAAAATTTAAGCGCTTTTTTATATTTTTATTTAAAGTTTGGATTATACAAAGCTGATTTTTTCTCTAAAAGTTGAAAGTTGCAACATCTTTCTTGAACTGCTTTTCTTGCTGTATGACGGACTATTGATTTGTATAATTTTGTAGCACGATCTACAATTTCGGTATCATGTTCATCAAAGAAGGAAATTTGGTTAATGATAAGCAGTTTATATTTCCAATCCATTATCTCACGTGTGTTTATTTTTTTAACTGCGCTATCAACAACTGGAATCATATTGTTAAAATTTATTGCTCCTAATTTTCCACCTTCAATTCGCATAAAGTCAACATCATTTTTCATATTTATAAACTTCTCTTTGGGATGTGTTAAAGGAGCATAATATTTATGACCTCTAACTTCAAAAAGTATTCCTATGTAAGGTCGGCGTTGACCTTTATTATACATAACATGCTTATCAAATTTAAATAAATAATTTATATATTTGCTATCTACATGCACTAATCTAACCGTGTTTCCCATAATTTTTTCTCCTAAATAAAAAGTGAAGGGATGAGCTCCCTTCACCATTTTTAATCCCTACTTATAAGGCTAGGGGCTTCCTGCTTTTTTAATCCTTACTTAAAGGGCTAAGGGCTTCCTGCTTTTTTAATCCTTACTTAAAGGCTAAGGGCTTCCTGCATTTGGGGTCGAGGCCCCTTTTTAAGGAGAAATAAAAGAATATGTTTTTATCTCTCGCTTTATATTATACGCATCCTAGGTACTTTTGTCAAGAACTTTTTGCGTACATTTATATATTATAACCATGATTATTAAAAATAAAGCCCAAATGCCAATTTTTCTTAATCTTTGCTTGACAAATGTCGGCAAGGTCTGCTATAATAATCAGGTATCCGCATAGGACTGGCTTTTGAAGTTGCTTTACAGCACGCCACATCTTAGCGAGTTTGGTTAGAGGAGGTAAAAGATATGTTCGCAGTTGTTGCAACCGGAGGAAAACAATACAGCGTTCAAGTTGGTGACGTTATCAAAGTTGAAAAGCTTGAAGCTAACGTTGGCGATAAAATCAAACTTGATGTGCTTATGATCTCTGATGATAACGGCACTAAAGTTGGAAGCAAACTTAAAAATGCAGTTTGCGAAGCTGAAGTTATCGGAGCTGGTAAAGCTGATAAGATTGTTGTTTTCAAATACAAAGCTAAGAAAAATGAACGCAAAAAACAAGGTCACAGACAACCATATACAGAAATCAAAATTTTGTCTGTGAAAGGTTAATATGACAAAAATATACTTCACCCGAAAAAACGGGAAGTGGCAAGGATTTAAACTGACGGGGCACACAGGCAAGGCGGAAGCCGGAAAAGATGTGCTTTGCAGTGCAATATCCACAGCGTCGCAAATGGCAGTTGTGGCAATCACAGAGGTTGCCAAAATTAAAGCAGATGTTGAGATTAGAGATGGCTTTTTAAGCTTAGAGCTTGAATCACCTACAAGTGAAACCGAACTTATCATCACTTCGCTTTATGAAACACTTGCTTCCATTTGTGAAAATGAAAAAAAATATGTTAAGTTGGAGGTTAAAGATGTTTAATATTAATATTCAACTTTTTGCTCACCACAAAGGTGGTGGAAGTACCAAAAACGGAAGAGACTCTGCTGGAAAACGTCTTGGAGTGAAATCTGCTGACGGTCAGACTGTTTCTGCTGGCTCAATTATTGTTCGTCAAAGAGGAACTGAAATCTATCCAGGTGCTAATGTTGGCATTGGAAAAGATTACACACTTTTTGCGCTTAAAGAGGGCGTTGTTAAGTTTGGCGCTTCAAACGGTAAAAAGATTGTTTCAATTATCGAGAAGTAACACTGCGAAATCAAAATTTTTGTTGTTGGCAAAAATTTTTAAAAGCTAACGCTTTTGATAAACTAAAGTTTATGATTTCTTGTGTTTTTAGGCTACGTCGCGAAAGTCCTTGCAAGCAAACTTTCGCTTCTTGTAATAAATTTAATTGCCCTGCAGAAATTAACGCGGGGCTTTTGTTTTAAAATATGGAATACAAAGTTTTAAAAGATAGATTACAGGTTTTTTCAAAAGAGGATTTCAATCCGCA
>CAZQPZ010000047.1:0-4859 GCA_964595395.1 uncultured Lachnospiraceae bacterium
AAGTTGCAGTATAGAAAAATATAATAAGCAAAAAACCATTTTTCAAGCTTTAGAAGAAATAAAAACACTTCCAGTACTCGCCGAGAATAAAGAGTTTTGTTTAAGAATTAATTCTTGGATATTTTTAATGTCATTGCAATTCATCTTGTTTTCTAAAAAGGTTAAGCTCTCAAAAGAAAAGAAAGATTTTAAAATTATGGCAAAGAATTATCTTGAGGATTATAAAACTCAAGTTGTTAATTATTCAACTTTCCGCAAACAGGGAGTGCTTTTGTATGGTTTAACAAAATTATTATGATAATAAGGAGGAAATTATGGAACTTAAGATAAATGGCATTTACAAACACTTTAAGGGAGATTTGTACTTAGTAGAGGACATTGTTTATCATTCTGAAACAAAGGAAAAACTTGTGCTTTACAGGGCGCTTTATGGAAACTGCAAGCGCTATGTTAGATCTTATGATATGTTTATAAGCGAAGTAGACAAGAAAAAATATCCAAATGTGGATCAACAATATCGTTTCCAACTGCAATCTATTGAAAGTATTGCAGGTTTTAAAGAGCCTACAGATAAATAAAAAAGAAGCCTAACTTAAGGCTCTTTTTCTTTTCAAAACTTTCAAAGTGTGATAATATGGAAGTAATGGGGAAACAATGAACGGAATTTTGTATTTTAGCGGAACGGGGAATAGTTTGTATATCGCGAAGAAGATAAAGGAAGCTCTTGGCGGCGATGTTTTATATATTCCTAACTACTCTGGCAATGGCAGTGAGTTTGACAAGATTATTCTTGTGACACCAATTTACTCATATGGCATGCCAAAGCATGTTTACGAGCTTCTGCCAAGATTAGATAAAACAAAAGAGCTTATCATTGTTCAAAACTATGGAGGAATGGTGGGCGGCGCTGACTATTTGATGCTGGAATATTGCAAGAAGTGTGGCCTTAACATTAAAGCCATTCATGTTCTTAAAATGCCTGAAAACTTTACAGTAACATTTACAGTGCCTAAGTTTTATATTAAAAGCACTTTAAAAAAGGCAGACGGCGCGATTAAAAAAGTAATTTCAAACATTAAAAACGGCATAATGCCGCTCCCTAAAAAGAAGAGAACAAAGGAGAAAACATATTTAACCAACATGTCTAACTGGCACATTATTGGCAAGCGTTTTTGCGTGAGTGAGGATTGTGTTAAGTGCGGCAAATGCGTTAAAATTTGTCCTGTGGGGAACATTGAAATTAAGGACGGCAAACTTCAGTTTGGCGATAAGTGCATAGCTTGCCTTGGCTGTTATCATCGCTGTCCTAAAAAAGCAATTAGATACTTGAACAAAAAGAAGAAGGATCGATATGTAAATCCTTTCATCAATGAAAAGGAAATTGGCAAGGATTTAATGTAACAACTAAAACACAATTTGGAGATGAAGAGATAAATGCAAACTGGTTATTATAATAACATTGCAAATTATAAGAACGCTCGTTTAGTTTCTATATCTGGCGATAAGGGACGGAGTGTGAATTTTGATGGCGAAACTTTTAGTGCCCTTGCTCCAAAATATGAGTTTTGGAAAAAATGGCATGAACAAATTGGCAAGTTAAGCGAAGAAGAAAATATGCGTTTTTACATAGAGCATTATTACTCTGAAGTGCTTTCTAAGCTTGACGCCGCTCAAATCTATAACAAACTGAAAGACGCAATCGTATTGTGTTATGAAACGCCAGATACTTTTTGCCATAGACATATAGTTGCTTGTTGGCTTGAAAGATGTTTGGGTTTGAAAATTGATGAAGCGTTGTTTGAGAAAGATGAAAAATACTCGGCTCAAAAGAACCAAGTAAATAAAATGTTAAGTGAAGTTATAGATAAAGATAGTATTTGTTTATCTTAACACGCCCAATTCATTATCCAGTTTATACAACATGGAGTATGGCAAATCCATTTTGTGCATTAATTTTAGCACATCAACTTGAGGCTCATCATGAGGGATTCTTTTTCTCTCATGATTTTTTATTGAATTTGCAAACTCATAATCTACGCCGTTAAAAGTGAAAGCTATTCCGCAAAAATTCGGGTCGCTTTGCGGACCTTCTGTGATATTTTTTACATTCTCAAGTTTACCTGATATATCAAAAAGATTGCTTGCTTTAAGAAGCATAATTGCAAACAAATGTTGTGTGTAAGTGCATTCTATGTTTGGATAAAAAAATCTAGGGAAAATGTTTCCAGCAGTTTTTAAAATGTCGAGATGATGTTGATTGGAAAGTATTGTGAAAATGTCGAGGGGAGATTTATCATAAGTTTCAATTCCATCAAGAACGAGCGAAGTGTTTATTTTAAGTTTAGTCATGTTTCCTCCAAAATAATAGATATATGATATCATTATTTATATGATAAAGTTTGTCGAAGTTTTATTATAAAAAGCGAAAAATTGCTTTAATATGGTTTCCTGAGAAAAATAATTTAAATTGTTTTTAAATTTTACATGTATTTTCCACCAATTTTGAGCTTATTTGCACGTAATATTGCTTGAAATAACTAAATTTTTGTGTTATAATGCATTAGTAACGGAGGAAAAAATGGTGCTTGCCATGCTCGGCAATATCTTTACAGATTTGAATAACTGGATTAGGGGTTGGAGCTCAACAGTTTTGGCAATAGTAATTATAATACTTGTTTTGCTTGCCATGATGTTTGCTTCAAACTTTCTTAAAGGGCTTTTAGGCGGAAAGACTAAATTTAAATTTTTCTCATTCTTGTTCCTTGCTCTTTGCATTGGAATCACCGTTTACGTTTGTATAATTCATTAAAGGAGAATTTCATGAACTTCACATCTTTACTTGCATCAGACTTTACAACTTCAGTTTTGCCAATACTTAGATATGTTCTTTTCTTTTTAATTGTGGCAAGTGCAATTATCATTATCATCACAACACTTCTGCAGGCTAACAATTCTTCAGGTGGAGATCCAATCACTGGCGGAATTCAAGAAAGCTATTATGCCAAAAATAAGGGCGGCACACGCGACGGCAAGCTCAAAATCGTGACCATTGTTTTTGCAGCAATCATTGCAGTTTGCACAATAGTTTATTTTGTGACAGAGTTATTTAACAAAACTCCAAATTAATAGGACTATGAGCTTAAAAGACAGGATAAAGAAAATTGTAGAGAAAGATAGTTTGGTTTATTCAAAGCCGGACAATCTTTTTTTATTTTTATCCACCGCTTTAAACAAGAAAGAAGAGGTAATTCGCGCGGAATTTAAGAAGATGCTTGCTTCTGGCGAAATATTTGAGCTAAGAAGAGGGAAGTTTATTACCATTCCTTCACATGGTTACATTAAAGGAAAATATATGGGCTCAGCCAAAGGCTTTGGCTTTTGTGAGAACTCGGGCCGTGAAGATGTGTTTATTCCGGGCAACAGAACGGGAGCGGCAATAGACGGCGACGAAGTTATTGTGAAGCTTTTCTCGACTGGCGGCAATAGTGACGGCGAAGTGGTGGCAATAACAAAGCCTGTTAAAACTCTGGTTGGCAGAGTTACAAAAGTAAGCAAGAATTTATTCTTGCAGCCGGATAATCCTAAAATTCCATTTAAAATCAACATTTTGAAAACTAAGCTTAAGCCTATGACGAATGAAAAAGTTGTGGTTAAACTTGTTCGCCGTGACAGTGGCAAGATTGCCGGCGAAGTTATTGAAATTCTTGGCGATGCCGACGATGTTAAAACGCTTGAACTTGGAATAATAAGAGAGCACAACTTGTATGAGGAGTTTTCTGACCAAGTTGAAGAGGCTGCGAACAAACTTAATAAGCCAGTAACCTCAAAGCAAAAAGTGGGCAGGGTTGACCTAACAAAAATTGTAACATTGACAATCGATGGACAGGACGCTAAAGACTTTGACGATGCTGTGTCTATAAAAGAAATTGGCGGAGGCTATGAACTAGGCGTGCATATTGCCGATGTTGGCGAGTTTGTAAAATTTGGCTCGCTTCTTGACGAAGTGGCTTTTGAGCGCGGGACAAGCACCTATTTTCCAACCTCAGTGCTTCCAATGCTTCCAACCGCAATTTCAAATGGCATTTGCTCGCTAAATGAGGGAGTGGAAAGGTTAACACTTTCTTGCATTATCAAGCTTAGCGAAAACGGCAAAGTTAAAGATTTCAAAATTTGTGAAAGCGTGATTAAAAGCAGAGCCCGCCTTAACTATGATGAGGTTTATGCAGTCATTGCTGGCGAGAAGTCAACTAAGAAGGCTGAAAAACTAAAAAAAGAAATTTTGCTTATGGCTAAACTTGCTAAAGTTTTGGAGGCAAATAGAACGAAGCGTGGCGCACTTGATCTTGACATTCCAGAGCCTAAATTTGTTTTTGATGATAAGGGCTATGTTATAGGCGTGGAGAAGCGTGATAGAAATGACGCGCATAAGCTTATAGAGGAATTTATGGTGCTTGCCAACGAGTGTGTTGCAAAGCATTTTAGTGAGAATAAAATTCCTTTTGTTTACAGAATTCACGAAAAGCCAACTCTTGAAAAAACAAAGGCGGTGCTAGACTTCCTTAACGGTTTCGGAATTGCCTGCCCACCTCTTCCAAAAATTGTAACCCCAGCGTTTATACAAGCGCTTCTTGAACTTATTAAAGATAAGCCATATGAAGAGGCTGCAAACAAAATTATACTTCGCAGTTTGCAAAAGGCTGTTTACAAAAATCAGAATTTGGGCCACTTTGGTCTTGCTCTTGAAAACTATTGTCACTTCACATCGCCAATCAGGCGTTATCCGGATCTCACAATTCATAGGATAATCAAGGAAAGCCTTCATAAAAAACTTTCAGCCGCAAGAAAGGAGCAGCTTGAAG
>CAZQPZ010000047.1:4869-6037 GCA_964595395.1 uncultured Lachnospiraceae bacterium
GCTGAGCGTGAGGTTGACGACCTTTGGCGTGCATATCTGATGAAAGACAGAATTGGCGAAGTTTTTGATGCTAAAATCACAGGTGTTACAAACTATGGCATATTTGTTGGACTTGAAAATTCTGTTGAAGGACTGATCAGAATTGAGGATTTGCCACCTGATGGCTATCTGTTTTTTGAGAGATCAATGGAACTTAAGGGTCAAAAACATGCATATAAAATTGGAGATAAGCTTAGGGTTAAGCTTGTAAATTCCAACATTTTTACCAGAAAAGTCGATTTTGTACCCCAAAACTAGCAAAAAATTGCAATTTTGGCACAAAATATTAAAAAAATTTTAAAAAGGGTCTTGAAATAGTTTTAAAAAGGTGCTATAATGAATAACGAAATAAAGCTGATAGCTTCCAACAAGAAAGCTTTTCACAATTATTTCATTTCTGATCTAACCGAAGCCGGAATCGCGCTTGAGGGAAGTGAAGTTAAATCATTACGGCTTAATGGCATAAGCTTGGGAGAAAGTTACGTCTATATTAAGAATAGTGAAATCTTCTTAAGAAATGCTTACATTAAGCTATATGACAAAGCTTCAGTTTTCAAGCCCGACGAAAGGCGAGATCGTAAACTGCTGCTTCACAAAAGCGAGATTGCCAAGTTTGAAAAGAAGGTTAAAGAAAAAGGCTTTTCAATAGTGGCAACAAAAGTCTACTTCCATAAAGGCAAAGCCAAAGTGGAAATAGCCTTGGCGAAAGGTAAGCAGCTCTTTGACAAACGCGAAACTTTGAAAGAAAAGGTTATATCCCGCGAGATAGACCGCTTCACAAAGATTCGGGGGCGTTAAGGTTTCGACAGGGTGGGTGAGAAAAGTGTAAAGCGTGTGGTTGATGGCATGAAACCTTAAACATGGCCAAAAAAATAAACGCAAATAATAATAACCAGACAGTTAAAGCTGCGGCTTAATGTCCGCCCATTGTAATCAGTCCCGCTCGGGATTACAGGGCGTCAAACAGAGCGGATATCGCATAAAGATTTGCTTTTAGTCTTAAATGCGAAAAACATAAAAGCTAGATAGTCTCAATTTGTTTGTGAAGAGAGCCTATCGAAAACCTAACACAAACTGCACACGGAGAAAAGCTTTTAGAGCTTATCTTGGACGTGGGTTCAATTCCCAC
>CAZQPZ010000048.1:0-5958 GCA_964595395.1 uncultured Lachnospiraceae bacterium
CAATTCCCACCGTCTCCACCAAAAATGGTTTTTACAAGGCATCGCCTTGAAAAAATAAAAAATTACAAAAAAGAGGGTAAAAAAATGGGAACAATTATTCTTAATGTTGTGATCGTACTTGGAATTATTATCGCAGGCGGATTTCTAATTTTCTTCCTTGGAGATCTCTTAATTTCAATCATCGATCCTAAGGGCGAAGAAGAAAGAATCAAAAACAAGAAAAAGGATGCTGCGAAGAAGGCTGCAGAAAAAATTGAAACTCTTCCAGAAGCAGACAAAGAAGAAATTAAGCAAGATCCACAAGTTGTGGCAATCTTAGCTGAAATTAATGAAACTCCTGCGGAAGAAGTTAAAGTTGAACCTATTGTTGAAGAATATAAAGTTGAAGAAGTTGCTGATCCAGAGGCTGAGGAAGAAGAAGCTCAGGAGCCTACTGAGGAAGAAAAACTTGCTGAAGCTAGAGCTGCACTTGAGAGAAGAAAAGAAGAAATCTTAAAGCGTATTCAAGCTCAACTTGATGAAGAAGACGACGAAGAAGAGGAAGAAGAGGAAGAGGCTGAAGAAGAAGTAGTTGAGGAAGTTGTTGAAGAGACTCCTGCTGAAAACGAAGAAGCTGCCGCTATCAGAGCTGAACTTGAAGAAGCTAAACGCGCTCTTGAAGCTGAAAGAGCAAGAAATGCTGCTCTTGCTGCAGAGCTTAACAGTGCATCAACTGTTCAAACAGTTGAAGTAGCTGGCCCTGCAAAAACAAGAGATGAATATGAAGCTCAAATTGCACTTCTTGAAGCAAGACTTAGAGATAACGAAAAAGAACTTAAAGCTTGCAAGAAAGAATATCTTCCACTTGCAAAAGTTAACAAAACTCTTGCTAACGATGAAAAGAAGCTTCGCAGAAAAGAAGCTATTGTTGCTAAACAGAAAGTTATGCTTTATGGCGTAAACAACTATGAAGACATCGATGAAGAGAAAGCAAAGAAACTTGCTGAAGAACTTGATCTTCTTGATGGACTTAAACTTTCCGTTCAACACTGCCACGAAGTTATGGAAAACAACAAGGATAGATTCCCAGTTCTTGAAAAAATGTACTTCATTCTTAAGGCTCAAAATGAACAACTTAAAGCTGACATTGCTGAAGCTGAGCTTGCTATTAAGAACATTGATGAACAAGAAAACTAATATCGCGGGTTGACACCCAAAAAATAACGTGGTTACGCTGCAAGGCAGCTAGCCGCTTTTTTGTGTTTCCCCCGCGAGCCCCCTTCCGCACTCTTGAAAATTCCGCTGGACATTTTCTGCGAGTAAAGGGGCGAAGCCGCTTGCCCTCAAGCAAACTCATAAATGAGTTTCTTTCAGTTGTCGCCGGGCAAAGCCCTTCTCCGACAAAGCTTGCTTTCGCGTTTTCATGTTTTAAGTCAATTTTGCTGGCTTATGCAATATTTGTTTTATTTGTTGTTTTGCTGGCTTTTGAAGGGTATTTCGTAAGTCGCAATAAAAAAATTCGTGGGATCCACGAATTTTTTTAAACACAAAACAAAATTTATTCAGCCTAATTTGATTACTTAAGTTCAACTGTTGCGCCAGCTTCTTTAAGCTTAGCTTCGATTTCTTTTGCTTCAGCTGTAGGAACGTTTTCTTTAATAACGCTTGGAGCACCGTCAACGAGAGCTTTAGCTTCGCTAAGTCCAAGACCTGTGATTTCTCTAACAACTTTGATAACAGCAATTTTGTTTGCTCCAACTTCTTTAAGAACAACGTTAAATTCTGTTTTTTCTTCAGCAGCAGCTGCAGCTGGAGCTCCAGCTACAGGAGCAGCAGCAACTGCAACAGGGGCAGCAGCGCTAACTCCAAACTCTTCTTCAAGAGCTTTTACAAGATCGCTAACTTCAACGATTGTAAGTTTTTTGATTTCTTCAACAAGATTTTTAATATCAGCCATTTTAATTTCCTCCTAAAATTTTTTTAATCTTTCGATTTTTAATTACTCTTTTGTTGCAATAGCGTTAAGTGCAATTGCAAGACCCTGAGTAGGGGCGTTAAGAACTCTAGCAAGCCCACTGATAGGAGCCATAAGAGTTCCAAGAAGTTTTGCCACAAGAACTTCTTTTGATGGAAGTTTTGCAAGCGCTTCTATGTCCTTGCTTTCAACGCTCTGTCCATTAAGTAAACCAAATTTGATACTAAGTTTTTTGGTTTTTTCAACGTAGTCACAAACAATTTTTGCTTGTGCAACTTCGTCGTTGTATCCAAAAACAACGGCACTTGTGCCTTCAAGGTATTTTTCGGCACCTGTTATTCCGAGTTCGTTAAGTGCAAGGAGCATTAATCTGTTTTTGTAGACTTTGTATTCTGCGCCGTTTTCACGGAATTCTTTACGCATTTTTGTGTCTTCTTCAACAGTAAGTCCACGATAGTCAACGAAAGTTACAGATTTAGCTTTTTGAAGCTTTTCTTTAATTTCAGCAACTACCAGTTTTTTTGCTTCGAAATTAGCACTCATGTTTCCTCCTTTTAAATTTTTTGTTTTGTGTCTGTTTATCCAAAAAAAATCTCTTGCGCCAAAGAAAAAGGGCAAGAGAGCAGGTGTTCACTTTTTTCCTTTTTCCTCGGCAAGCATGCTTTGCAGCATTTACGCTATGCACTTGCTGTCTATGGAAAGATTAAATTTAGACTTTGTTATTATATCTTAACTTATCAGCTTTGTCAACCATTTTTTAATTATTTTTACAACTTTTTTTATTTGACTAAAACACAGTAAAAGTGTATACTTAACTTAAATTTAAGAATAAGGAATTTTCAAGCATGGAAGGATACAATTTTAAAGAAATTGAGGCGAAGTGGCAAAAGAAGTGGGAGGGGGAGCCTTCTTTTAAGGCGGTTGATTTTCATCCTACTAAGCCTAAGTATTATGTTTTGTATGAGTTTTATAACATAAGCGGAAATCTGCATATGGGGCACTTGAAGGGCACTGTGCCAGCAGACGCTCTTGCAAGAATGAAAAGATTGCAGGGCTATAATGTGCTTTTCCCAATCGGCGGAGATGCCTTTGGCCTGCCAGCTGAAAATGCGGCAATTAAAACTGGCATAAATCCAAGAGATTTTGTTGCAAATGGAATGAAAACTGTGCTTTCTCAATCCAGACTTCTCGGTCTTTCTTTTGACTGGGATAGAACAATTTGCACAAGCGACCCTGAGTACTACAAATGGACTCAGTGGATTTTTATGCAACTTTTAAATAATAACAAAGCTTACAAGCAAAAGGGCTTTGTAAACTATTGTCCAAACTGCAAAACAACACTTTCTAATGAGGATTGCCAAGGTGGCAAGTGTGATAGATGCGGCGGCGATGTTGTTCAAAAAGAGCGCTGGGTGTGGTATCTGAAAATGAAAGAATATTCAGAAAAACTGCTTGGCAATGTAGACCGCATTACTATGGCTGAAAACCTTAAAGAGGCACAGCGCAACTGGATTGGCAAAAGCGAGGGAATGCAGGTTGAGTTCAAACTTGTTGACGAAAAGGATAATAAGCTTGGCGACATTTCAATTTTCACAACTTGCGTTGAAACCATTTATGGCATAACTTTTATGGTGCTTGCGCCAGAACATGACATTGTTGAAAAGCTTAAAGACAGCATCAAAAATTATGATGAAGTCCTTGAGTATCGCAGAAAAACAAGCCTTAGAAGTCAGTTTGACAGAATGAGCGACCAGAAAGATAAAACAGGTTGCCCACTTAAAGGCGTTTATGCTGTAAACCCAGTTAATGGGAAAAAGGTGGCTGTGTATCTCGCTGACTTTGTTCTTGCTGGATATGGCACAGGCGCAGTTATGGCTGTTCCAACTCATGACCAGCGTGATTATGAATTTGCTCGAAAGTTTAACATTCCAATGATTCAGGTTATTGAAGGCGATGTATCTAAAGCAGCAGTTGAAAAATATGAATATCTTGCAAAGAATTCTAAACTTCTTAACTCTGAAGAATTTACTGGCATGCCAGTGAAAGAGGCTAAAAAGGCGATTGCAGACAAGATTGTTAAAATGGGTGTAGGACAGAAAGTGACTAACTATCGCATGCAAGATTGGTCTTTCAACCGTCAAAGATATTGGGGAGAGCCTTTCCCAGTTGTGTTCTGTGACCATTGCGGTGCTGTTGCCCTTGAAGAAAAAGACTTGCCACTCATATTGCCTGAAACAAAAGATTTTCTTCCTAATGAATATGGCGATAGCCCACTTTCTAAGGTTACAGACTGGGTAAACTGCAAGTGTCCTAAGTGCGGCAGAGATGCACATCGTGAAACGGATACAATGCCGAACTGGGCTGGATCAAGCTGGTATTGGATTAGATATATGGATCCACACAACAAAAATGCCCTTGTTGACCTAGAAAAAGCTAAATATTGGGGCAGTGTTGACAGCTATACTGGCGGAACAGAACATATTACAAGACATGTTTTGTATGCTTTCTTCTGGCAAAACTTCTTGTATGAACTTGGCGTAGTGCCAACACGAGATCCATTTATTAGAAAGATGGGCAGTGGGCTCATCTTAGATGACCAAGGCAAAAAGATGAGCAAGAGCTCTAAAAACGGCGTTTCTCCGCTTGAAGTTTTGGATAAATATGGCGCAGATGCGGCAAGATTACATCTTCATTTCCTTGGTGGCTATGAGGATAACACCCCATGGACATATCAAGGCATAACTGGAATTACTTCCTTCCTTGAACGTGTATGGAATTTGCAAGACATGATTAAGGGAGAAGGTGTAAGCAAAGAGCATTTATATGACCTTAACAGACTTATCAAAAAGGTGACAGAAGACATTGAGAATTTAAGGCTTAACACTGTTATCTCTGCGCTTATGATATTCTTGAAGAAAGTTAGAGAAGATAAGTTTATCACAAAGGACGAACTTAAAGCCTTTTTAATCCTTCTTAACCCACTTGCTCCGCACATTACAAGTGAAATCTATGAAAGAGTTTTTGGCGGATCTATCCTTAATGAGAAGTGGTGCGAGTATGACGAAAAGTATCTTGTTGAAGATGTGATGACACTTCCTGTTCAGGTTAACGGAAAATTTATCAGAACAATAAATGTTAACAGAGATATAACAGCAGATCAGCTTTCTGAAGAAATTAAGTCAAAACATGCCGACCTTATCGGGGGCAGAGAGCTTGTTAAATTTATCTATGTGCCTGGCAAAATTGCTAACTTGATTTTAAAGTGAAACGAAATATTATTCATTTATCCAAATTAGTTTAAAATCTTGTAGCTGCGAAATTTAGGGAAATATGCATAATCTTGTGATTATGAGAGTATGTATATTTAAAGATTTTTAAGAATTTTTATCAATTATGTTGACTTAAGTATTTTTATGTGTTATTATAAATTTGTCGACGAAAGTTGATAATTGGGTTTTATGAATTTTAAAAAAATTAGATATAATCTTCTTGTAATTGGACTCATTGCCCTTGTAGGTTGCTATATAGGGCTGAGTTTCTTTATTTCTCAACCAAACAACTCTGGTACTAATGCGGGTGGCGATAATGCTGCCGTTATGCCAATAGAGCCAGATGATGAAGGAGATGGCGCACTTTCTAGCGATAATGATGATGACTATTTAAATGGCGGTCAAACCCAAACAGAAGTCCCATCAAGCGGCCTTGATCTTGTTATGTATGGCCTTGACCTTTTAAACAATGGCAAAGGCTACACAAGCACTTTTGACAGCACAATTGTAAATAAAGCGGCTGGCACTGGTGCAACTCAGTATGTTGTTGGAAGAGTTGACAGAGGTGTTAATTCTAAAGGCGAGAAGGCAAGCGTTGAAGAAAATTATTATTATTCTTTTGACGGCGGTGTTGCAGAAGGCATGGTTGCAAAATACTTTAAGGGCTTCCACATAAATGAGGCAACAGGCAAAACTCAGGTTGCAATCAGTAAAAACTATAACTATAAAGATAAA
>CAZQPZ010000049.1:0-5874 GCA_964595395.1 uncultured Lachnospiraceae bacterium
GTGACTACAGATTATCTTTTGGGACTGTCAGAGGAATAGTTGCAAATATTAACAGCGTAAAGAGGGGCTAAGCCCCTTTTTGTTTTGCAAGAAAATTAAAGTATGATAAAATTTTTTCATGTTAGGAGAGAAGAAATGCAGGATATTGAAATTGCAAGACAGGTTAAGTTAAAAAAGATTGAGAGCGTTGCAAAAGAGCTGGGATTAAATAGAAGCCAGCTTATCTCTTATGGCGACTACAAGGCTAAAATTGTTGGCGAGTTTAAACCTAAGAAAAATGCTAAGCTCATTCTTGTTACTTCCATAAATCCAACCAAGGCGGGCGAGGGCAAAACCACAGTTGCGATAGGCCTTGCTGACGGCATGAGAAAACTGGGCAAAAGCGTTTGCCTTGCACTTCGCGAGCCATCTATGGGCCCAGTGTTTGGCATTAAGGGCGGAGCGACTGGCGGAGGTTGGGCTCAGATTGCGCCAATGGAAGAAATCAACTTGCATTTTAATGGCGATTTTCATGCAATCACTTCTGCAAACAACCTTTTAAGCGCGCTGATCGACAATCATATTTTTCAAGGCAACGCACTTAACATAAATCCTCAGAAAGTGACCTTCCAGCGCTGCTTGGATGTTAATGATCGCGCGTTGCGTGATGTTGAGCTTGGCGGTGCGGGCAGAAGAGAAAGTTTTACAATTACCGCCGCAAGTGAGATTATGGCGATCATGTGCATGGCGGAAAATCTTGCTGACCTCAAAGAGCGACTGGGCGACATTCTGATAGGCTTCACTTTTGATGATAAGCCGGTGTATGTTAAAGACTTAGGCGCGCAAGACGCAATGACAATCCTTTTAAAAGACGCGCTGAGTCCAAACCTTGTGCAAACACTTGAAGGCACGCCTGCAATTGTGCATTGCGGACCATTCGCAAATATTGCCCACGGCTGCAACAGTGTGCGTGCAACCAAAACTGCTTTGGCACTAGCTGATTATGTTGTGACTGAGGCTGGCTTTGGTGCCGATCTTGGAGGAGAAAAATTTTTAGATTTTAAATGTCGCGAGGCTGGCTTAAAACCTGACTGCGTTGTGATTGTTGCAACAATCCGTGCGCTTAAACTGCATGGTGGTGCTAAGTTTGAAGAGCTTAAAGATGAAAACTTGACTGCACTTAAAGAGGGATTTAGCAACCTTAAAAAACACATTGACACAATTAAAAATGTTTATAAACTGCCATATGTTGTAACCTTAAACAAGTTTGAAAGCGACACTGAAAATGAAATTAAACTTTTGCAAAAACTTTTAAAGGGCAAACTTATCCTAAACAATGTTTGGGGAGATGGAGGCAAAGGCGCTGAGGAGCTTAGCACAGAGGTTATCAAAACTTGCAATCAAAAAAGTAAGTTGAGCTTTGCTTATAGTCTTAACGACAGCCTTGAAAAAAAGATTGAAAGCGTTGTTAAAAAAGTGTATGGCGGGAAGGGGGTAACCTTTTCACAAAAGGCGAAAGCAAGTCTTGCCACAGTCAAAAAACTTGGGCTTTATAAACTGCCTATAATCTTAGCAAAAACACAATACAGCCTTTCTGCAGATCCAAAACTTCTTGGCGCGCCAAAAGGCTTTACTGTGCAGGTGCAAGACATCCAAATTAGGTCTGGTGTAGGGTTTGTTGTTGCAATCTGCGGCAAAATGCTACTTATGCCAGCGCTGTCTGCTCAGCCCGCTGCACTTAAAATGAAAATTGATGAAAATGAAAATATTTCAGGGCTCTTTTAACACACTTCGTGTGATATTAGATACAAGCATTTTACTATTAGTAAGCGGCTTAGCCGCTGTCATTCTGAGGCGCAGCCGAAGAATCTACTACGCACACTTGCGTTAGTAAAAAAACAAGCGAGGGCTGGCTTAGTAGATCCTTCAGCTTACGCTTCAGGATGACATGCGCAGAGTGAGCCGAAAGTCCAATGAAAAGCAGACGAAGTCTGTCGGCTGCCCGCCTCAGAATGACAGGTACGGGGGAGTCGAGGGTCAAAAAATAAAAATCCACACTAAGTGTGGCATAATCATTTTGTGAAAATGTTAAAGTGTGATATCATATACTATATAAAGGAGATAAAAAAATGAAAGTTGTAAAACGCTTTGATAAAAAAATGTGTGAGACTTTTGCATGCCCAGCAATTATGCAAGACGAAAACGGTGACTACCTTATTATTGGCACAGATGTAACAGATCAAGTTGAAAACCTTGCAGAGTTTGAAGCAGGTTGCGCTAAGAATGAGAGAATTGTTTCAATTCCAGCTTCAGTGTTTGAGCAAGCGCTTAAAGGAGAAAAGAAATGCGAGTTAAACAGAGAATAAGTAAAAAAATGTGTAATGCTATGACTTGCCCAGCAGTATTACTTAGTGAAGATAACAACATTCTTGCAATCGGCGAGGATGTAAGCGCAAACTACAGTTGCTTTAGCGGCGAAACAGTTATCCGTGTGCCAAAAGAAGTTTTTGAAAGCAGAGTTTAAATGAAAACAGGCAAAGCCTGTCAGAAATTATCAATAATTATATAAAAGGTGCGTAACGCACCCTTTTTTTAGTTTAAATTACAAGTTATTTACTTGTTAAAACTTTTAAAATGTTTTAAAATATAAATGAATTTACTTTAGGAGGCTTAGAATGTCAGCGGGTTGGATCATTGCAATAATAGATGTATTATTTGTTGTTCTCTTAATCCTTGGATTTTTTGGCGGTTTTTGCAGAGGCGTGAAAAGGTCGGCTCTTGAGTTTGGCTTGGCGTTTGCGGGAATTCTCATCTGCGGGTTTATCACACCTGTTGTGACCAACGCGATACTTGGAATAAATGTGACAGCAAAGGGAGTTACAACATCGCTTGGGGATGCCTTCATCAATGGTATGGCGGAGGATCCAAAGATGGCAGAACTGCTTGCAAGCTCGCCTACTTTGAGTGGACTGTTGAAAAATCTGCCACAAGTGCTGTTTTGCGCCTTTGTGTTCCTTGCACTTAATCTTGTTATGCGCATTATCATGTACATCATTTACAAAATCATTTCAGCTTGCGCTTTCAAATCTAAGAGAAAAGAAAAAGAGCTTGGACTTAAGCGTAACCGTTGGGTGGGCGGACTTATTGGAACACTCAAAATGTTCATGGTTGTGCTTGTAATGTTTATGCCAGCTGTGTGCTTAGTCAGAATGGTGGACAACAACATGGCTCTTATTGAAACTTCAGTAGCGGAACTTGACGACAGCATTGAACTGCCTCCAGTTGTAAAAAATGTAACCGAAGGTGTTAACAAAAGTGCGTTTGGAGTGCTTGGCGGATGCGTGGGCTTAGATAACTTCATTTTTGATAACATTTCACAATTTGAACTTAACGGACAGAAAATTCAAATCAGAAAAGATCTTGACACATATCTGACAATTTATAAAGACATCAACGCGATTGATTTTAATACAACAAGCGTTAAGGATCTTGACTGGAACGCTTATGACAAAATTTACAACGACATTTCCTCAAGCGGATTTTACAAAGGTTTTGTGCTTAATGTTGCTGGCGAGCTTATTAATAAGTATCCAAAAATTATTTCACTCTACCCAGATCAGCTTGGTCAGTTTGAACAAATATTTGACGGAATTAAAAAAGGAATGGGCGAGAACGCCAACTATGCAAACTATTTGTCAAACGATATTGACAAACTTTATAAAACAGTTTCAAGCCTTGGCAAATCGGGATTTATAGACAAAGTTAAAAACAGCAACAACGTTGATCTTGCAGAGGAAATAACAATTCTTGTAACTGAGCATGAGGATCTTCTTACAAGCACAATTGCAAATATTTGTGACATGAACATCATTCACGATGCGCTTTCCCCAACACTTGACTATGCTCTTTCAAAAGTGGGCAGCAGCAAGATTGGAGAAATATTTAAAGAGGCAAACACTGAAATCACGGATTGGAACGGACTTAAAACTCAAATCAAAACACTCTTTGTTGATTTCGCAAATGTGAACACTCTTGTTAAAGATCAAAACAACGATTTGAAGATTAGCCTTTCAGACATTTTTGACAACGCAAAAGTTGCACTTAAACTGAACAAAAATGTTCCTGAAATTCTTGCTAAGTTTGGAGATATGCTGGATACAGCCGACAACATGGACATCATGAAGGACAATAAGGGCAACAAAATTCTGCCACAAGTGCTTGAAAAGTTTGGCGTGAAAGATCTGCTTGTTGTGGACGGCGAGAGTGATATAGACACATACAAAGAACTTTTTGAGTATGTTGGACCAGCCGCAGAAAACATCATCAGTCTTGACCTTTATGATGATGTTGCAAACGGCCTTAAAATGAATCCTTTGCTTAAGAAATTTGCAACTCGCCTTGTGAGTGACATGAAAGTGGTGGAGGGCAAGAAAACCTATTCAACATTCATGACAGACACAATTTTGCCACTCTACTCAGTTAAAGGCTTCAGAGATGTTGCGTTTGACGAAATCATTAAAGCAAGCAAGGAAACAGGCATTGTGGACTTTAGCTTGCTTGAGGTTGAAAATAACTTTAATGCTTCATACGCAAATTGGGAGAACGACCTTAAACAAATCACAATTGTAATTTCTGAACTTGAAAACAGCATGTACTACACACCAAACAAAGTAACCTGCCTTGATGCAATCCTTAATGGAGAAGAGTTAGAAAATGTGTTAAAGCATGTTGAAAACAAAGAAGTTGTTGTAAACGCAATCATGGCTGCAAAATCAACACAGCCATTAAAGAAGCAGCTTGCAGATCAAATGCTTGCAAATGTGGACAAAAACATTAAAGACGCTTTTGTTGATGTTATCGTAAGCGGCTTAGAGAGCGAAGAAGTACTGGGCCAAGTTGCAAATGTTATTGCCGGCAACGAGGAAAAGATTAACAACGCGCTTAACGAAGCTGAAAATCTTGGCGTGAAAATGGAGCTTTCTGAAAGCGCTAAAGAAACGCTTGAGAAAAAACTTGACGCTTTAGATGGCGTTGATCAAAATACAATCAACAACCTTAAAGAATTTTTTGGAATTGGAGGAAATAATTGACAAGCTTTGTTCATCTGCCAGTGCTTCTTAATGAAGCGGTGGACGCACTACAGATAAAACCAAACGGAACATACGTGGACATGACTTGTGGTGGCGGAGGCCATAGTGCTTTAATTGCATCAAAACTTGGCGAGGGCGGAAAGCTTATCTGTTTTGACCAAGACATTGAGGCAATTGAGGCATCTAAGAAAAGGCTTTCGCCTTTTTCATGCGTGCAATTTGTGAATGAAAATTTTAAAAACGCTCCCGAGGCGCTTGCACGAATGGGAATTAAAAAGGTGGATGGAATTTTAGCTGACCTTGGTGTTTCGTCGCATCAGATAGACACAGCCGAACGCGGCTTTTCATTCTTGCATGACGGCAAACTTGACATGCGCATGAACCGCGAGCAAGCGCTTAGTGCCTATGAAGTTGTAAACAATTATTCAGCCGATAAACTTAAAAGCATTATTTATAAATACGGCGAGGAAAGCTTTGCTCCAAAAATTGCAGACGCCATTGTGCGCGCAAGAAAAATTAAGCCTATTGAAACCACATTGCAGCTTAAAGAAATTATTGAAAGCGTTTTTCCAAAGAAGATTATTTTTGGCAAGGGTGGCGTTTCAAAAAAGACCTTTCAAGCAATTAGGATTGAGGTTCCCTTTCCTCAGATCCACCGCCACATCAAAGACCTCTCCCCTGATCACTCTCACCAGCTTGTCCTGGGGAAAATTTTTCTGAAAGTGCAGTCCTCTCAGCACCCCCCTTTTCGAAGCAGACTGATTGTCCTGCACAAAAACCTCCGCAATCCCTGCCGCCTTGTAAT
>CAZQPZ010000050.1:0-5767 GCA_964595395.1 uncultured Lachnospiraceae bacterium
AAATGCTTAATGGTACACTTTGTCAGCCCATACTCATTTACTGGCGAAGATATGGTTGAATTCCAAATTCATGGCGGAGTGACTGTTGCAAGACTTGTTCTTCAAAAATTGCTGGAAAGTGGCGCAAGCTTGGCTGAGCCTGGAGAATTCTCTAAGCGCGCTTTTGAAAATGGAAAAATATCACTTGATGAAGCAGAATCAATCATTGATGAGATTAACAGTGAAAGTGAGGGAGAATTAAAAGCTGCCCTTTCTTCTGCTGGCGGAAGATTGTTTGAAAAAATTAAGGCTCTGCAAACAGAACTAACAGAACTTCTTGCTGAAATTGAAGTTAGCATGGATTATCCTGAAGAGGATGAGTTTGAACTTGTTAGAGAAAAGATTTTTTCTAAACTTACAAATGTTAAGAATGAACTTTACAACATCCTATCCTCAAGTGAAGAAAGTCGCTTTGTTAAAAATGGTGTTAATGTTGCGTTAATAGGAAGAGCAAATGTTGGCAAAAGCAGCCTTTTAAATGCGCTGCTCGGAGAAAATAAGGCGATTGTGACTTCAACTGAAGGCACAACACGTGATATTGTTGAGGGCAGCGTGGATTATAAAGGAATTCGATTTAATTTTTTTGACACGGCGGGAATTCGTGAAAGCGAAAACGACATTGAAAAAATAGGAATTGAGAAAAGTAAAAAATTACTTGATGAAGCAGACCTTGTTTTGATGTTGCTTGACGGCAGTGAAAAAATTTCTGCTAATGATGAAGAAATTATATCTCTTATAAAGAAGACATTTATTACAGTTGTTAATAAAAGTGATAAGAAGCGCGCATTAGCTCCACAACCTAATGAGATTGCTGTTTCAGCCTTAAATGAGGATAATATTAAGGAGCTTAAGGACAGAATATACAATGCTGTTATAAAAAAGGAAATTGATTTTAACGGCCTTGTTGTGACAAATGAAAGACAGCTTAGTCACTTATATGAAGCTAAATCCCAGATTGAAGAAATTTTTAACGTTAAAAATGAAAGTTTGGAAATTCTTTCCATGCTTATTAAAAAAGTTTGGAACGAACTTGGTAAAATTACAGGCGAAACCGAAAATGAGGACATCATCTCAGTGATATTTTCAAAATTCTGCGTAGGAAAATAAAATGAAACAAGTTTATGAAGCGATAGTTATTGGTGCAGGACATGCTGGCTGCGAGGCTGCACTTGCACTTGCAAGAAAGGGACATAGCACGCTGCTGCTAACCATTAGTTTGGATGCAGTGGCTTTTCTTGCGTGCAATCCTTCAATTGGCGGAACGGCAAAGGGGCAGCTTGTAAGCGAAATAGATGCGCTCGGCGGACAAATGGGAATAACTGCCGATAAAACAACAATCCAGCTTAGAATGCTTAATCGTGGCAGAGGTCCAGCTGTTCAAAGTTTGCGCGCGCAGGCGGACAAAGTTGAATATCACACCGAAATGAAAAAAGTGATCGAGTCCACCCCTAATCTGTTCTTAAAGCAAGGCGAAGTAAAAAGCATTGAGCTTGACGGCGATAAAAAAATTATCACAACAGCTGTTGGAGATATTTTTGAAGCTCAAGCAATCGTGATTGCAACCGGTGTTTATCTTGACAGTCGCATTATAATTGGCTCTTATACTGAAGATGTTGGGCCAAACGGCTTTAAAAATGCAAAACATCTTTCAAGCTCACTCTTAAACTTAGGATACAAGCTTCTCCGCTTTAAAACAGGCACCCCTGCTCGTGTTAATAAACGCAGTGTAGATTTTTCACAGCTTGAAGAGCAGGCTGGCGAAGATGAAATTCAAACGTTTTCTTTTATGACAAAAGGTAAGCCTAAAAATAAGGCACTTTGCTATTTAACTTATACAAATCCTAAAACACATGAGATTATAAACTTAAATCTTGATAAAGCACCTGCTATTTCTGGAGAGATTAAAGGCATTGGGCCAAGATACTGCCCTTCAATTGAAACAAAGATTGTTAGATTTGCTGATAAGGATCGCCACCAACTCTTTTTAGAGCCAGAGGCTATGAGTACTAACGAAATTTACATTCAAGGCTTTTCAACTTCCATGCCAACTGAAATTCAAGAGCAGATGATTCATTCTGTGCAAGGTCTTGAAAATGCTGAGATTATGCGTGACGCTTATGCGATTGAATATGACTGCATTGATCCCCTTCAGCTTAAGCCATCATTAGAAAGCAAACTTCATGAAGGAATATTCTTTGCGGGTCAAATAAATGGCACAAGCGGCTATGAAGAAGCTGCAGCTCAAGGGCTTATCGCTGGAATTAATGCTGCATTAGAGCTTGAAAATAGATCTTCGCTTATTCTTTCTCGAAGCGAGGCTTATATTGGGGTGCTTATTGATGACATTGTAACCAAGGGCACGCAAGAGCCTTACAGAATGATGACAAGCCGCGCTGAATATAGGCTTTCATTAAGGCAGGACAATGCAGACCTTCGTTTAACACAAATTGGAAGAGATGTTGGACTTGTTGATGATAAGAGATATAAAGTTTTCACTTCAAAAAAGAAAAATCTTCTTGAAGCGCAGAAAGTTTTAAGTGAGAAACTTAAGCTTGATGAGAAACTAATCAATTTCTTTGAAAAAAACAATGAAAATCCACCTAAAAATTCAATATCTGTGAAAGAGGCTGTGAAAAGGTCAAATCTTGATGTATTTAAAGTTAATGAGGAATATGGCTTATTCAACAAATTTAGTTATGAGGTTTTAAATGAACTTAACCTTATTACAAAGTTTGAGGGTTATTTAAAACAGCAAGAGGAAGACGTTGAAAAAATGCGCAAAATGGAAAATCAGACTATTCCTGAAAATTTTCCATATGAGCAGCAAAAAGGCTTAAAAATTGAAACAATTCAAAAGCTTAACGAGGTTAAACCTATTAACTTAGGACAAGCATCTCGAATTTCTGGCTTGTCCCCTGCAGATATTGCAGTGCGGGGAGTGCTTGTAAAAAGATTTAAGGTGAGTCAAAGTGCAAAAAGCTGAAATGATTGAAAAAATATTTGCAGAATGTGGCTTTAAACTTTCTCAAATCCAAGCCAAAAAATTTGAAACCTACTATGATTTTTTGATTGAGGAAAATGAGAAATTTAACCTTACAGCAATAACAGATTTTGAAGATGTTGTTGTTAAGCATTTTATAGACAGTGCAATAGGAATTAAATATTTTTCCGGCAAAGTGTTAGATGTAGGCTCGGGCGCAGGTTTTCCTGGAATCGTGCTTGCAATTCTAAACCCTAATCTAAACATTTTGCTTTTAGACAGCTTAAACAAAAGAATAAACTTTTTGAATGCCCTAATAGAAAAATTAGGACTCAAAAATGTTAAAACAATACACTCTCGCATTGAGGACTTGAAAGAAAAGGGCAAGTTTGATTTTGTAACGGCAAGAGCTGTGGCAAATCTTTCAACTTTGTCTGAATATCTCCTTCCTTTTGTGAAAATTGGCGGGAAAGCGATAATTTATAAGGGCGCAGACTTTTTTGAAGAGGTTGAAGGTGCTCAAAAAGCAATAAAAGAATTAGGGTGCCAGCTTGAGGGTATTGATAGATACATGATAAAAGATAACTCACGAGCAATAATCACAATAAAAAAACTATCGGCTTCCCCTGCTAAATATCCTCGTTCTGGCAATCAGCCACGCAAAAATCCATTATGAAATAAGGCGTTTTATTAAAAACGCTTTTTATTTATAAAAAATTGTGCTAGAATGTGTTTGAATAAAAAATGTGTGATATTTTGTAAAAAATATTGCTTTTTAGACCAAAGAGGTGAAATTATGGGCAAAATTATATCATTTGCAAACCAAAAAGGCGGAGTTGGAAAAACAACCACGTGTGTTAATCTTTCCGCTTATCTTGCTGTAATGGGAAAGCGTGTTCTTATTTTAGACTTAGACCCACAGGGCAATGCGACAAGCGGTGTTGGAGTTGAGAAGAAAAAAGGGCTTAAAACAATTTATGATTTAATAGATGGCGAAAGCCCTATTGATGAAGTTATCATTAAAACAAGAATTGAGGGTCTTGATATTATTCCATCAACAGTTGATCTTGCTGCAGCTGAAATTTCACTTGTTTCAGTGCCAAACCGTGAGAAGATGCTTAAAAATATTTTGGATGAAGTAAAAGAAAACTACGATTTCATCATGATTGACTGTCAGCCTTCCCTTGGACTTCTCACAGTTAACGCTTTGACTGCGTCCAACAGTATAATCATTCCAATGCAGTGTGAATTTTATGCGCTCGACGGTTTAACTCAACTTATGAACACAATAAGACTTGTAAAATTCCACTTAAATCCAAATCTTGATGTTGAAGGTGTTGTTAGAACAATGAAAGATAATAGATCTAACCTCATCAATCAAGTAAGCCAAGAGATAATCAAATTCTTCAAGAATAAAGTGTTTGAAACATATATTCCAAGAAACATTAGACTTGCAGAAGCACCAAGCCATGGGCTTCCAATTGTGCTTTACGATCCATCATCTAAAGGAGCCGAAGCATATTTGTCACTTGCAGAAGAATTTTTGAATAAGAATAAGATTAGTTATAAAACAATAACTAAGAATACGAAAGTACAGTTAAGAGGAGGAAATAACAATGATTAAAAAAGGTCTTGGAAGAGGAATTGAAAGCCTATTTGCAATGTATGATGAGGAAGTTGAACAGGCAGCAGCTGCTGAAGTAGCTCAGCCTGCAAGAAAGTCCCCTACTGCTAATTCTGTTAATATGATTGACATGGCTGTAATTAAAGCCAATCCAAATCAGCCTAGAAAAAATTTTGATGAGGAAGGATTAAAAGAGCTTGCTTCATCAATTAAAGTACACGGAGTTATCCAACCAATTGTTTTGAATGATAATGGAGACGGCACATATCTTATCATCGCTGGCGAAAGACGTTTTAGAGCTTCTAAGCTTGCTGGATTAAAAGAAATACCTGCTATTGTTAAAAACTATACAGATAGACAGATTAAAGAGATTTCTATTATTGAAAACTTACAGCGTGAGGATTTAAACCCTATTGAAGCTGCCAGAGCAATTAAACAGCTTATGGAAGAATATAAACTTACACAAGAAGCAGTTGCGGAAAGAATTGGCAAAAGCCGTTCTAATATTGCAAACACTTTAAGATTGCTTACTCTTTATCCAGAAGTCCTTGACATGATTGAAAAAGGAGCTTTGTCTGCTGGACATGCAAGAGCATTGGTTGTTGTTGACAATCACATGAATCAATTAAAGCTTGCAAATCAAGCGGTTAAAGAGAAATGGAATGTTAGAGATTTAGAAAGGGCTGTTAAAAGAGTTCAACATCCTGAAAGTAAGGTTAGACCAAAAGCTGACCAATCGCTTGAATTAAAGGACTTACTTGTATCTATGCAAAGAGTTTTGGGAACAAAAGTGTCCGCTGTTGGTAACGATAATAAAGGACGAATCTATATTGACTACTATTCAAGAGATGATTTGGATAGAATAGCTGATATGATGACATTGTTAAGTAAAAAGTAAAAAATGTTTCACATGAAACATTTTTTTATTAGGAGGATGTATGTATCACTTAAACAAAGATATGATAGATAGTATTGCTAAAGGATTGACAGAGCATACCTATTATTTAGTTAAGCACAAACTGGAAAATGTCAATGAAGAGGATGTTAAAAAAACATTCTATGAAATACACCGAAGATATTTGGTGATGGAAAATTCTGTTGAGCCTCGTGGGTTAGATGATTTA
>CAZQPZ010000051.1:0-5747 GCA_964595395.1 uncultured Lachnospiraceae bacterium
CTTGTGTGCATACAAAAGTTTGCCATCATTTTTAAGACGCTCTACAACCATTTCTGGAACATCTGTTGTTTTCTTTCCAGCCAAAAAGCCAGTGTTTGGAAGAAGCACACCCTGCTCGTTGATTGGGCAGATTTCAGGCAAGCCCAGCTTTTTGCCAAGTTCAAAGTCCTCTACACCGCATCCTGGTGCAATGTGAACAACACATGAGCCTTCGGAGCTGTCAACCTCATCCCAAGCAACAATCTTATGCGCAAATTTTTGCTCCTTAAGCTCTGGGAAGCAGGTTTCATATTCAAGGCCAACAAGGTCTGCGCCTTTAAACTCTTCCAAAATTTCAACTTTTTCTTTCAAGATGCCAAGTCTATCCTTGCCAAGCACGATGTTTTCGCCTTGGAAGTTGACCTTAGCATAAGTAAATTCAGGATTAACAGCAAGCGCAACATTGGCAGTAAGTGTCCATGGTGTTGTTGTCCAAGCCACCATTTTAAAATCCTTGCCCTTAACAGGAAGTTTGATAAACACAGCAGTGTGCTCAACTTCATGATAGGAAGAAGAAGTTTCATGCTCGGAAAGGCTTGTCCCGCAGCGTGGGCACCAAGCCATAGGTCTGTTCTTCTTAACAAGCCAGCCGTGAGAGTCGCACTCCTTCAAAAAGTGCCAAATTGAAGTAATGTTTTCATCAGTGTTTGTGAAATAGCTGTGATCCCAATCCATCCATTGACCCATACGGATAGATTGATTTGTGATTTCGTTGGCAAAATATTTCACCCTTTCCATACACTTATTGGTGAAGTTATCAACGCCATATTTTACAATTTCAGGTTTACCATTAAGCCCAAGCTCTTTTTCAACGTTAACTTCCACCCAAAGGCCTTGTCCGTCAAAACCATTTTGATATTGGCAGTCTTTGCCCTTAAGCGCATTATAGCGGATTGTCATATCTTTAAGTGTTCTTCCCCAAAAATGATGTACGCCAAGACGATTGTTTGCAGTTGCAGGGCCGTCTAAAAATCTAAAACGCTCATGTCCAGCATTTTGCGCTCTAAGCTTTTCAAAAGAGTTGTTTTTCTTCCAAAAATCTAAAATATTGTGTTCAAGCTCCACAAAATTTGGCATTGCACTTTCTTTTTTCATATTTTCTCCTTTAAAATTAATAAAGCACGGGAAGATACAAGACCCCGTGCCTAAGAGTTTAAACCACTTGTAATCTTATAGCAAGCTTCCACTCGCCTCTTCTATAACGGGAAGTCCCGGCAAAGCTTAATTGCTGACATTAAGTCAGTTTCAGCCCGCAGCTCCGAAAGTGATAACTTTAAGTTTCTCTTATTGCCTTGCACCAAACGGCAACTCTCTGAAAGAGAATTAATTAAAGTGTTGTCTTTCATCAACGCTTTTTAATAATTAGTTATAATATATCATCAATTTCATCTTTTGTCAAACAATTAAAAGGTGTCAAGCACTTTATTCAGTGCAATCGCATCCCCGCCCGTCACAATTCCGAGTGGCTGATCTGTAGACTTGCCATTTTTAGTAAGAAGGATTGCAAGCAGCTTTGGGTTATCATGGAATTTGTTAAGCGCCTCTTCAACTGTCAGCTCAATCGACCCAACTTCATAATAGCCCGAATCTTTAATTTTTGTCATCATATCTTCAATCTTAGCATGTTTTAAAAAGGTTAAAGGCTTGCCACCTGATATGAGATACATTCCAAAAGCATCAAGAATCTTTTGTCCATTTGCAATTCCAATAAGCTCCTTGCCTTTGTAAACAGGAATGTTTGAATAATTTGAAGATGCAATCAGTTTAATAACATCTTCCATTGAAACAGAGGCTTCTGTTGTTAAAACATCACGCCTGCAAACATCAATAGCTTTAGGTGGAGTGTTAAGAATTTTATCAATTTTTTCAATATGCTCAACAATATTCTGATGTGGCTCAGCCATCACAAAATTTCTGTTGCCTTGATGAACAATTGCGTTACGAAGTCTGCCATAATCAATAAGGTCATCTTCATATTTTCTGACAACATAATTTAAACTCACCGCTTTTCTGATAAGGTCGGAAAAGCTCATACTTCTGTTTAAGCTATATCTTGCCCTAAGAGTATAATCAATACTGTTGTAGGCTTCAATAAATCTTTCCGCCCTAGTTTTTTCCATATTATTCTCTGACATTTTTACTCCTTAAAGATTAATGTTTTTATATTATTATTACAAGGAGCGACATGCTTGCTTGCAATAGCATTCGCGACGCAGCCTAAAAACACAAGGAAGCGCGAGCGATAGCCGCAAGCACAATAAGTGCTAAATTTTGAATTATGATTCAAAATTTACTTCCTTAGTGTTATTGTACAATATTTGACAAAAAATAAAAAACGATTTTTCTTGATTTTTTTGAACTAATAGTTTATAATAATTAAACCGAGCTAAATGGGGAGTTAGCGGTGCCCTGTAACCTGCAACCCGCTACAGCAGGATTGATCACTTGCCTCGGCAAAGATATGTCAAATATGTGCAAGCTGTTTTTGGCGATGAAGTCAAGGTCTTATGCAACGATTGCTCCTGAACCATGTCAGGTCCTGACGGAAGCATCATTAAGGGAATCCAAGCGTGTGCCATAAGGAAGCTTTGGTGGAGCCAGAAAAGTTTGAGGCAGTTGGTGTGTTTTTGACAAAGCAAGCGCTCGGGCATGAAAAAAGCAAGGTTTTAACCCTTGCTTTTTTGTTTTTAATTATTACGCCGCAGCCTCTGTAAAGCCGTTATTTTTTAAAAATTGTAAAATGTTTTCATTGTTTTCGAGATAATCTCCAACCCACATTAAACTCTTTGGCACTGGCAGTGATGACATTTCTGTTGAAGAATTAACCACCCACACATCACTGCTAAAGGCTTCCTCTTCTGTTTCATCTGCGCCAAGAATATATTCTTTATATCTTGTGCCTGCATCCGTTTCAGATGTTTTTATTGTTACGTCATAGTAGCAGCTTGCGAAGGTTGAGGTACCAGAAGAATATTTATACACAAAAGGGCTTCCATTTGCTGATGAAGAAATAATTTCACATCTAGCCACACAATCTGTGACAATCATTTCCCCTTGATTAGCGCAAAGACCTCCAAAATAATTGGTCGCAATGACTGTTCCATTATTATAACATCTAGTAAGCTGTAAAACTCTGCCTGAGCTAAACATACCAACAACTCCACCTGCCCAATTTCTGCCTGAAACTGTCCCACTATTATAGCAATCTTCTATTGACATATTCGCATATCCATAACCTACCACTCCACCAGCCATACTTGAATCGTATGAACTTGTGCTTGTGCTTGTTACCTTCCCAGAATTTATACATCCTGTGATTGATAATGGACCATTCGAGGATACATAACCTGCTATCCCGGCTATACCCTCTGAATATCCTGTTACGGCTCCTGTGTTTGCGCAATTTGTGATTGTGGTTGAACCCTCTCCAATTATTCCACCTACATGCCTTGTGCCTGTTACTTCTCCAACGTTTATACAACTTGTGATTGTTGATTCATTTGCAACTATTTTGCCAGCTATTCCACCTGCATAATACTTATTTTTAACAGCGCCTGTATTTGTACAATTTCTAATTGTTGTTATTATCGATGTTGTTGTTTCACCAATCATTCCACCAACACTACCAAGATTTCCTATAATATCTCCTGCATTTATGCAGTTTGTGATTATTATTGTTTGCCATCCAGTACCAATCATTCCCCCTGCACTACCTGAAGTTCCTGTTACACCCCCTGTGTTTATGCAGTCCGTGACTGTAGCTGTTAACGCTGTACTTGAAATTATCCCACCAACTATTCCCACACAAGCTTTGCCTACGACATCTCCCGAGTTTGTGCAGTTCGTGATTGTAGTTGATGAATATATATAACCGGCTATTCCACCTACATAGTTTGAAGTTCCTGTTACGTTTCCTGTGTTTGTGCAATCCTCAATTAATATTGAGCCATCTCCAACTATTCCGCCTACTCTCTCTGTGCCTGTTACAACTCCTACATTTATACAACTTGTGAATGTTCCTCCACCTCCAGATATTCCACCTACTCCTTTTGTGCCTATTACATTTTCTGAGTTTGTACAGTTATTAGTGATTACTCCATTGCTTTGACCAGTTATTCCTCCTACATTTTGTTTACCAGTAATGAAGCCAGCATTTGTACAGTTCGTGATTGTTGATGAATATATATAACCGGCTATTCCACCTACATAATTTGAAGTGCCTGTAATATCTGCGGTGTTTGTGCAGTTCGTAATTGTTGCGGTTGAATATATATAACCAGCTACCCCACCTACATAACTTGTGCCTGTTACATTACCACCAGTAATGTTAATGCTCTCAAAAGTTACGTTATTTCCATAACCTGCCACAACACCAACATATTGCTTCCCTGTTACTTCTGCATCTTTAAATTTCACATCCCTAATTTCGCCATTAACTACATAACCTATAAAGCCGACATAGTCAGTTTCACTAGCGTCAATATACAAGTTCGAGATTGTGTGGCCTTGTCCATATAGGTGTATTGACTTTATTCGATTTGACGAATTTCCAATTGGCACCCACTCGTGGGCATATAAATATTCCTCCCCAAGATCATGGGCAAATAAGTCTATATCTGCTTCTAAGTACGCATAAAAATTGCTGTTTGCAGTTGCTGTTGCTGCCAAATACGCAAGTTCTTCGCCATTATAAATATGCCAAGGGTCAGCCTCTGTTCCACTGCCCACTGTTGGCTCTTCTGCAAAATCTGTCCAAGAGCCAAGCATAATGGAGCAGTCAATTACTTCGCCTGAATTCTCTCCAACTAGTTCTTCTGTATCTATATATCCAAGTTCTATTTTCACTTTATGTAAACAATTTTTAACTAATCCGCCATTTGTACCACAAATACCCCCGCAATGACCGCCGCGCGTATCAACAAAACCTGTGTTTGTACAGTCTTGTATTGTTCCACTACTATTACTTCCTACTATTCCACCAACAATTTCAGCTCTGTCAACAAAAATATCTCCAGTGTTTGTACAATTACGAATCATTCCTCCATCATTTACCGCTGCAATTCCGCCTACAACATATCCAGTTATTGCCGCACTATTAGTGCAATTTTGAATTATACTGTCGCTGTACACATATACAACCAGTCCACTTGCTAAGAAACCTGCTTGACCAGATATATTTCCGCCTTCAATATGAACATTATCGACAATCCCACTTTCCATTTCATTGATAATAGAAGCACTCTTACCTGTCATTTGGACATTTTTAAATATAACATCTCTTATTTCACAATAAACAATATGACGAAAAAAATTAGCAAATTGACTGTCAACATACAAATTTGATATTGTATGATTTTGACCATACAAGCGCAAAGTACCCGTACGGCTAGAGATCGCATCCCAGTTATGCGCTCCTAAATCAATGTCAGCGTCCAAATATACGTTGTATTCGTCAAACCCCTCAGTTAAATACGCAAATTCCTCTGCGGTTTTGATGTGCCAAGGGTCAGATTCCGTTCCGCTTCCTATTGCAGGCTCATCTCCATAGTCACTCCAGTTGCCCTCTGGAGTTGCAGCATTAAGATTAGGATTTGGATTGTTTGAACGAGAAGTTTTGTTTGTGAAGAACACACCCATTAAAACACAAAAAACTACTGCAAGAATGCTTGCTAAAGTTATTAACGTTGTGGATAAAATGCGTGTTTTTT
>CAZQPZ010000052.1:0-5694 GCA_964595395.1 uncultured Lachnospiraceae bacterium
GTAGGCACACAAATCATGCCTCCGCCACCTCCAAAAAAGCCATTTAAAAAGCCTATCATCCCGCCAAGCAGAATAAGCACAACTTTCTTTCCAAAACTGAGCTTATCCCCCTTCTTTGATGTCGAATTTTGATTAAATTTTCCTTCTTGACTGCTTGAAGAGCCAACTTTAGATTTTTTCATAAAGATATTATCTATATTTAGATAAAAATTATTTGATTAATAAACAATTTTGTTGTATACTAGAAAACGTAAATTACTTATAAAGGACGCTTTATGACTAAGACTAAATTTGTTACTAAACTTTCACTTTGCGCACTTGCCGCTGCGCTGCCACTTGCACTGGTGGGGCTTGTGCCTTCTGCAGTGCCTGCTGCTCACGCTGACTATGAGCTTCAACACCAAGCTGCAGTGTCAATTACTAACTCCAGCTTTAATTCTATTAACACGGTTAACGCTCGCGACGACGTTTCTGGCTGGAAGAGAAAATGGGACAACACTGGCGCTACAACCATGATTATTGACACAGGCTCAGCTTTTGGAGAATACTCAAACAACACCTACTTCTTAAACAAGACAAATCCAGAAGAAGGCTCTATCATTCCTGGAAAGAAGGGCGCGGATAACAAAATCCTTATGATCAACTCCGCTTCTAAGTCCCCTTCATCTTCCGACTATGTTGCAAAAGAAGTTAGCGAAGGCTATGTTTCAAATGACATTTCACTTTCTGCAAACTCATACTATGAATTCCAAGTTTCAGTTAAATCTGCATCTTTTGATGACGCCAGTGAATTTGGATCTATTTACTTTAAGGATTCAAATGACAAAGCTATTGAAGGACTTAGTGTTGTAAACATTAATGCACCTGACTGGCAAACCTACTACTTCTACATAGCAACCGGCTCTCAAGCAGAAAGCGTGAACATAGAGCTGTGGCTGGGAAGCGAAAGCAAACCTTCAACTGGCGTTATCTTCTTTGACGAGGTTTATGGCAAACAACTTTCCGAAAACGCATTCTATGAAGATCTTGCAAGCCGTGAAAAAGAAAGTGGAGCTTTTGTTAGAAAAAGTGAGAAGAATGACAGAAACATTATAAACACTGACGACATAAACTTCAACTTTGAGAAAGACAACTCTCAGGCTCCAAACACACTTGTTGACTGGAGCGTTGAGGATCAAAACGAAAAGGGAAATTATGAGGTTTTTGAGCTTAATGAGGCTAACTTTAATCGCATAACATCCCTCGCCTATCCGGGCGCAGATTTTTCTGCAAACAACACAAAGGCACTTGCTCTTTGGGCTGAAAACGGATACGTTTCGCTTAAATCTAAACCTGTTGAAATTAAAGCTCTTGGGCTTTATAAGATTACAGCTTTAGTTAAAACTGCAGAGCTTGAAGGAAACTTCACACTTACTGCAAGAGAAACAGAAAGCATTAACGATAACTTTACTTATCTTAAAAAAGCAGGCTACAAGCCAATGAGTAAAACAACTGCTAATCTTACCTCTAACGGCACAAACGCATTCATAAACAACTATTATGAGCTTACAATGTACGTTCAAGGCCATGACAGATACAACTCTGAAATTGAGCTTTTGTTAAACCTTGGCTCTTCCGATAACTTTGCAAAAGGTGGTGTTATTGTTGACGACATCACAGTAGAGCTTGTTAGCACAGCAGATTTCTCTACAGAAGGAAACAGCCTAGTGCTTCAAACTGCACCACAAGCTTCAGCTACAATTGCAAACGGACAATTTAATAATGCAGTTTTTAATGACAACTCATTCTCATTCCCTGCAAAAGCAGCAGACTGGACAGTTAAACAATCTGACAGTGCTTTTGTAAAAGAAAACGGAATTATTAGTACATATGATAAATACTTTAAACAATACTCTTCACTAGACTGGGCAAAAGGACTTGCAAATCCTGGAATTTCCACTGATGACGTCAACAACATTTTAATGATGTATAACTCTCAAGCTGACTATCAATCAATTTCATCACAAGCCTTTACTCTTGCTGCAGGCTCATACAACACACTTTCATTCAAATATAAAACACCAGACACACACATTAATGTTAAACTTGTTGACGAAGATGGCGTTGTAATATTAAACCGCAAGAATATTTCTTCAGCTGATTGGAGCACCTTTGAATGCACAATCTTTGCTGGCGAGGCTTCTTCAAGCGTAACTCTTACAATCGAGCTCGGAAATGAAAAAGACCCAGCCAGTGGCTACTCATTCTTTGACAGCGTTGTTCTTAATTCTGCGGATAAAGATGTTTTTGAAAACGCTGCAATAAAAGTTGACCTTTCAGGCTTCATGCTTAACCTTGACCCAGAAGGCACAATCAGCAGCAACATCACAACCCCTAACGCTTTCACTGGAACAAATGAAATCGGAAGCGGCAGAGGCGGAATTATTATAGGCGCTGGCAACGACGTTTACAAGTATGTTAACGCTGATAATGATGAGCTTTCAATTGACGACGGAAGCTTAAAAAATAATGTGCTTGTAATTGAAACAGACTCTGAAGCTACTTACAAAATGACTTCGCTCTTTACAATCAGCACTGAAGCAGATAAATATTACGAATTAAAATTTAGACTGCTTACATCCCTGCCTGCTTACTTTGGCGAGCATATCCATGACGGCAAAGAAAGTGCAGAAACCTTTGGTGTTAAAATTGGACTTGACGGATACAAACTTGTTGAAGGGCTTACTTCAAACGATGGCTGGAAGGAATTTACAATCCTCTTTAAAGGATCAGCCGGAAACAATAAGTTTGTTGCAAGCTTAGTCAGCCACTGCTCCGACACTGCAGGGGCTATGTTCCTTACAGACATAAGCTGGAGGGAATCATCAGCTGAAAGCTACAGCGCAGCAAGCGAAAGAGATGCTTTCAACAAAACACTTTTCACAACAGCTGTTTCTGAAACAACTGAAACACCTGATGACAACACAACTCCAAACACACCTGCGCCAACAATAGGTCAAACATTGTGGATCGCCATTCCTTCCCTTATCATGGGGCTTGTAGTTATATTTGCAGTTCTTGCATTCGCATTAAGAAATATTAAAATTAAGAAGGTTGAAAAGAAACGCAAAGAGGACTATGATAGAAGTCAGTCACTTAATAATGACATCATCACAAATGAAGCTAAAGCGATGCAGAAAGCTGAGCTTGCAAAAGCTAACGAAGAGATTGCAAAACTTGAAAATGAAATTGCTGAGCTTGACAGCCTTAACAAAGAAACTGTTGCAAAGTCTAGAAAAGAAGGACGCGTGACAAAAGAAATTGAAAAAGAATTTAAAGCTTTTGCTCAAAAGCGTGCAAAAATCCAAAAGACTTTAGACGAATATAAAGAACACAAAGCTTATGTTGAATCAGCTGATTACGTTCTTGATGCCCAAAAGAAAATTACAGCTGACAAGCAAAAACAACAAGCAAATGCTAAAAAAAGTAAATAACACAAAATAAAACCACGGATAAACCGTGGTTTTTTAATAAATTAAAGTTTATTGTCCTAAAGTTGCATTATGCGCTCTCTCTGCGCATTCTTTGAGATAGATAAGTCCTTTACCCTCTCGTGAAGTTTTAACATGACTATAATCAATATCAGGACTGCTAAAGTTACGTATGATTTTTGCTATATCATCAACGCCGCGCTTTAGCTCTTCTGTAAGCAAATTATCTTTGAGCGCCTTATTAATTATATCGAGATTTAAAAGCCCTTTTGCAATATTTTGCACCATATCTGGATCGAATTCAGCAAGTTGTTTATCTACTTTAGCTTTTTGCTCTTGCAAGAGATCTTTCGGGCATTGTATCTCTTGACTCAAAATTGCAGAAGTTATTAAATCCTTGTATGGAGTTTTTGTTAAGTCCATATCTGACAAAACACCACCTAAAATTGTGAGGCATTGCTGTTGTTTGGAAACTTTCTTCGAAGGATTAATTGTTTTTTTATATAATTTTTGTTGTACCTTTGCTATAAAACTTACAGATGTAATATTTCCGCCATTTTCAACAAATTGCTTTATGGCAGCTTTACACATTGATTTTTTGGTTTTAAAATCATTAAGCATATTTTTGCGATCATTTTCATTTACATGTGACTTAAACACAAAGCTACTCGCATTAACATTTGCAGCAATCGCAAAAGCATAAACCATTGATGGATCAAAGTGCGTAATGTTTTCAAACTGTGTGATTGCTTCAGCAAGTTCACTTACCGAATATCTATATATCATTTGAGCCGCTAATGCAACATCCTTTTCTATAAATTCACTGTTAAATTTTGCAGCGTGCCTGTTATTAGTATCAACAAGTTCAATAAGGCGTGCTCTTTCAATCCTCAGCTTGTTTGCATCTGCGCGAGATATGTCTGGGCTTGGCTCATCGTTTAAAATGGACTTGTCCATTGTTAAAAATCTTTTCAGTTCTCCAAGTGACGATCTAATGGCGCGATTAACACTACTGTCCACCATCTTTCTTCTGTCAGCCCCATTTTCAACAATTGTAACGCCCGCTTCTACACTTGGATATGCCTTGGCATAATTACTTTGAATCACGTTTCCTCCTACGTATATAAATAATTATATCATATTTATTGCAGTTTGTCAAAAATTTAATCTTGCTAAACGAAAAAAGCGGAAGCGCTAAAAGCCCTCCGCTAGTTTATTAGTCTTCATCGTCCTCGTCGTCTTCTTCATCTTCCTCGTCTTCGTCGTCCTCATCATCGTCAAAGTCGAGTTCTTCTTCCATATCTTCATCAATGTCAAGGTCGTCATCAAAATCCATATCGCTGTCAAAGTCGCCGTCAAGGATATCGCCGTCGTCAAGGTCTGTTACAGAAGCCATTTCGCCAGTTTCTTCGTCTGGGGAAACAAAATCGTCCTCTTCATCCCTATCCACATATTTAGTCCAGTCTGTGTTAACCTCGCCGTCCTCTGTTTGATGTTCTTTCAAACAGCTTGAGCACATGATTTCATCTGGCTGGATATAGTTTGTTTTGCAAATTGGGCAAAGCTCTAAATCAAGGTCATCCATGTAATCATCCTTATTGGAAAGTTCTGCTTGACAAACGGAGCAAAGTTTTTCACTTTTCTTAATAAAGTTAAGTTCACATCTTGGGCAACGTTTGTATTCTATTTTTTTCATATTGTCCTCCAATTCACTGCCATTATACTTATAAAGGGCACTCATGTCCACTGATTTAAAGCAATTTTTTAAAAATTTTTAAGATTTTTTTATACTATATTTTGCTTTCAAAATCTGCTTTTAAAAGCCAGCAAGTTACTTAGCCTCTTCAGCAGCTGAGCGGCGAATGTATTTAATAGATATGTCCTTAGCGCTTATTATGTTATTATTTTTTTCGCCAGCAAGCGCAACCTCAAGAAGTATTTGAGGGGTCAGTGAAACGCCAAATGGCAAAAATGCTTCTTCCATAAAGCAGAATTTGGCTTCCTTGCCCTGCAAAATCTGTTCGCCGTTAAGAAGATGCTCGTCCTCCAGCTTTTCGCCATTCTTATTATATGCTGCACCATAGTATAAGCCACTTTGCGCGCTCATATAACAAGAAAAGTTTTTATTAGGCTTAGCCTCTTGCAGCACCTGGGCTGCCATAAGATCAAGCGTGAAAATTGGCACAACTTACTTATGTGTCTTTCCTGCGGCAAAACCTTTTAT
>CAZQPZ010000053.1:0-5419 GCA_964595395.1 uncultured Lachnospiraceae bacterium
TATTTAAAAGAAATGGATGATCTTTTTGCTGACGATGACAAGCTTAGACTAGCTAAAAGAGAGGAGGTAATCCTTCAGCTTAACGTGAAAGCCAAAACATTAAGTGCTGATGCTATAATTGAATATTGTGTTGCAACAAGTCAAATTAATGAAGAGTTTTTAGGAGCGATGCTCGAAAAGGGCGATGTAAAACATATTTGCGCTTTCTATAATCATGTTCATGCTGACAATCGCCGCCTTTATAAAGATTGGCGCCGTGCTGAAAGGTCGAGGGGCGATATAGATTGCCGTGAGAGCGACAGCATTAAGGCAAATGTTTCAAAAATGAACGAAGTCGTATGCTCTGCAATTATGACTAAATATAATCCAGAAACAGCCTCAGTAGAAGATATTGACTATATCGTAGACCTTTGCTTAGAGCTTGACAGATTTAGAACTATAAGAAAATTCCCAAGTAAAACAAACTATACAACAAAAACTGTTCCTGAGTTTAAAGAAGAGGAAAGCTTAAGCCGCACAGCAGACATTCTTAATGAAAACATTGTTGCAAAGTATGGCAATGCCAGCCAAAACAGACGCATGCTCGAGCGTGAAAGTGAAGCTGTGTTAAAGACCGGAAATTGCAACACAAAAGCAATCTATGAGCGTTGCAAGCCAAAAGAAATATATGATATGGTTAAGACATATAGCCTTTACATGAATCCAGCAGAGTATGATTATAGGGTTAAAGTTGATGGCGATATTGAATTAAACATAAAGTATGCGGCTCTTAAGGGCGCTGAAGAAGCGGACCACTTCCTTGTATGCTTATATAAAATAGATGATCCAAAATATAACCAACTTATTCCACAAATTAAAGATTATCTTGCAAGACAGCTTTCAAGGCGTGAACGTGAGGGCTCATTGACAGAAGAAGACGAGTTTGTTTATGAAAAGTACGGAATCAAAACAACTGCGTCTAAACTTAAAGATCTTCTTAGATAAATGCAGAAAAACAAAAGCAGACTTAAAGTCTGCTTTTTTTCAATTTTTCTTGAGCGGGTTATTTTCATTAGCTGGTTTATAAGGCGAATTTTAAAACTTTCTATCGAAATTTTAAAACAAAAAAATATTTAAGTCAAATTAAATGCTAAAAGTCTTTGAAAAAAAATATATTTATGTTAGTATAAATTAAAGATGTCTATATTTATATGTTTTAAAATACATTATTAGTAAAGATTAAAAATATGCTCAGGAGGGGAAATGATTAAATTAATAGTAGATTCAACTGCATATATTCCTAAAGATTTTATTGAAGAAAATGACATTGCTGTCGTGCCACTTCATGTTTTATATATGGATCACGAGTTTGAAGAGGGGCTTCCAGGAAGCTATGATGAGTTTTTTGCGTCATTCACAAAAACAAAGGTTTTCCCAAAAACCTCACAACCATCGCCAGCAAGCTTTATCAACGCCTATAACAAGGTGATTGATGAAGGAAACGAAGCGATTGTTTTCACAATTTCTGCAAGTTTATCTGGAACTAACTCTGTTGCAAGACTGGCACGCGAGGATTGTAAAAACCCAGATATGATTTCTGTTGTGGACTCAATGTCAACAGGCCAAAACATTTGGGGCTATTGCATGGAAGTTATTGAAAAGGCAAAAGAGGGCTGGAATAGAGAACAAATTATTGAATATATTGCTTCTCTTCAGGTTAACAGCCAGATTTGCTTTGTCCCAGATTCATTGGAATATCTTAAAAATGGCGGCAGAATTGGCAAGGTGAGCGCTGCTATTGGCTCGCTCCTTCAAATTAAGCCTTTGCTCACATTCAAACAAGGCACACTGCTTTGCGCTAAAAAGATTTTTGGTGCGGCAAAAGCGATTGCTGAGCTTATTTCAATGATTCCTCAAAATGTTAAACGCCTTTTTGCAATTCACATTGCTGACACTAAATACTTTGCGGAGCTTCGTGAAAAAATGAGTGTTAAATTCCCAGAAGCAACAATCTATGAAGGCGAGCTTGGACCTGTTGTGGCTGCACATATTGGTCCGGCAATTGGGGTTTGTTATATATGCTAAGAAAGGTTGCTGCCGTTCTAGGTGCAACTGGAGATATTGGAAGAATGATAGCTGAAAGTTTGTCTGAGCGTGGCTACAATCTTCTTTTATGTGGCAATCGCGGCGAGTTTGCGCTTGACAGGATTGTGACTGACCACAAAGAACTGCGATTTGACATTTCTAAGCCAGGCGAAGTAAAAACTGCTTTTGAAAATATGGAAAATGCTTTTGGCAAGCTTGATCTTGTTGTTATCTGTTCTGGTATTGCCGAAAAGGAAAGTCTTATTATTGATAAAAGTGATGAGGAAATAGAGGAACTTGTTGCAGTTAATCTAAATGGCACAATTTATGCCAACAAATATGCTCTTTCTCACATGAAAAAGGGCGGATGTATAATCAACATGGCTTCATTCTTAGGCGAACAAGGCTGTAGCTGTGAGGCTGTCTATGCCGCTTCAAAAGGTGGAGTGATCGCACTTACAAAATCACTTGCAAAAGAATATGCTGCTTTTGGAGTGAGAGTGAACTGCGTTAGCCCTGGATACATAAACACAAAAATGAATAATGAGTTTTCAGAGACTGAAAAAGTTGAGCTTGTTTCGCGCACGCCGCTGGCTAGACTTGGGGAGGCGAAAGATGTGGTAAATAGCGTGCTTTTCCTTGCCCAGAACTCATACATCACTGGCGAGAATATTACTGTTTCTGGTGGTTTAATTATTTAATACTATATATTAGTTGTATTCTAACATAATAAACACGATATATTGATTTAACGACCTATTTTTAGGTCGTTTTTTTATTCCCCAATAAAAGTCCTTTTTCAACAAAAGGGGCTGTTTTTTTCATGTTTAGAAGCTTTAGAATGAAAAAGCAAAGGAGGAAGAAAAGTGAAATTAAAATCAAGGATTTATAACGGCACACTTTATGTGCTTTTATGTGGCGAGCTTGACGAGCATTCTGCCGTTTATTTTCGCGAGGAAATGGATAAGGTTTTTGCAAGTGGAATTTTTAAGCAAATTATTATCGATTTGTCGGAGCTTGAATTTATGGACTCAACCGGAATTGGAGTGCTGATTGGCAGATATAAAAAGATGAAGGATAGGCATATCCCAATGTACATCTGCAATCCGTCTTCGCACGATGAAAAAATATTTAAAATGACAGGGCTTTACGAGCTTATGCCAAAAATTGTTTAGGAGGGAAAATGAAAAAAGATTGCAATTATATGGAAGTGAAATTTAGGGCGATTTCTGAAAATGAAGGCTTTGCAAGGACTTGCGTGGCTGCTTTTTGTTTGCCTTTAAATCCATCTCTAGAAGAGCTTAACGACATTAAAACGGCGGTGTCTGAGGCCGTAACCAACAGCGTTGTTCATGCTTATTTAAATGGCGACGGCGAAGTTAAATTGTCGGCAGAATATGACCATGGGCAGCTTACGATAAGCGTGAGTGATAAGGGCGTGGGCATTAAGAATTTTGATCAGGCACGTGAACCATTTTTCACAACAAGACCAAACGAAGAGCGTTCGGGCATGGGCTTTACGATTATGGAATCTTTTATGGACGATGTAAAGCTTGAGAAGAATGAAGGCAAAGGCCTTAAAGTTACAATGAAAAGACTTATAAGACAGTGCGCACAAGAAAGGCAGTCGTGCTAGATAGTGAAAAGGTCAGGGAGCTGGTAAAGCAGGCTCAAGATGGGAGTGAAGAGGCGAAGAGTGCGCTGATTGCCGAAAATTCACCCTTAATAAAAAGCATAATCAAACGATTCCATGGCAAAGGCCTGGAGTTTGATGACCTTTATCAGCTTGGCTGTCTAGGCTTTGTTAAAGCCATAAAAAATTTTAATCCTGATTTTAATGTTAAATTTTCAACCTATGTTGTGCCAATGGTCATCGGCGAGATTAAAAGATATATGCGTGATGACGGTGCAATCAAAGTGTCGCGTGCGATTAAGTCGCTTAATTTAAAAATAAATAAGTTTGTAGACAATTACTTTGCTGAAAACAAACAAAAACCTCGCATAGAAGAGATCGCGAAGCACTTTCAAGTTGATGAAGGTGATGTTGTCATGGCAATGGATTCGGCTCGCATGCCAGTTTCGCTGTACGCCCCGTTTGAAGAGGGCGAGTCGGACAGCTTGCTTGTGATCGATCGTGTGGACAGTGAACATAATGACGATAGCCTTCTTGATAAAATAACAATAAAAGAGGCGCTAAGCGCCCTTGACAAGCGCGACCGCACAATCATTTTAATGCGATATTTCTATGATAAAACTCAAAGCGAAATTGCCTCCATGCTGCACATATCGCAGGTGCAGGTCTCTCGCCTTGAGAATAGAATTCTTGATAGCCTTAAGAAAAAACTTTCGTAAAACAAAAAGCTCGTTATGGGGCTTTTTTCATATAAATTTTTCTAACTTGGACTTCAGGGCAGTGGATTGTGACGGCATAAAGTTTTTCAGCTCGAATATAATCTGCTTTAATTTTGTTGCAAACAATTTTTTCAAAGCATTGCACTGTAATGCAAACAATATCATTAGCTTCAAGCCAGTTTGTGTTAGAGATATTTATGGCAACCAGTTTGCTAGCTTTTAGCCCATAGCTTTTAACCACGTCCCAGCAGTTTACTGTTACTCGCTTTGAGGGGTGGAGAGTGTAAAAATCAATAGGAATTGAAAAATAAACATTTTCAAAGTCGTATGTGACAGCTCTAGGGCTTTCACTAGACTTATAATCTTCACATTCTTGTTCACTTGATATAACTGTGAAGTGGACGTCATAAAGTTTTTTAAAGTTAGCGTTAGATAAAAGAGGACTGCCATCTTCGCCTATAATGCCAAATTTTTGCAGCCTTTTTAAGCATTGCTCACAAACATCAGTGCCATAGCCAAACCAATTTTTTACATCTTTAGCACTAACGTTATCTTCTCTTGTTGCTCTCTCGGCAACTGCTAAATCCATAAGTTCCATAGCTATAATGTAGCATAAAAATATATAAAAGTCAACAAATACTACATGAATTAATATAAAATATAGATATTTAGTAACTATTACCATTTCATTATATAAATAGAAATTTCTCTTTTATTTAAAATAATAAATATGGGAGAGTGTAGGATATGGAACATAAAGAGTTATTAAATAGAATCAGATTTATAAGAAATAGGGCTGGTTTATCTGCTAGAGAATTGAGTCAAAGGATTGGAAAGAATGAATCTTATATAAATAGACTTGAATCAAATAAAACTTTTAAGCCTACTTTTGACACAATAATGGATATCATAGTAGTTTGTGGTTCAACTTTGGAAGAGTTTTGTTATTTCGATATAACACAATATCAAGAAGATAAAGAGATTATGGATCTTATTAAAGACT
>CAZQPZ010000054.1:0-5068 GCA_964595395.1 uncultured Lachnospiraceae bacterium
CTGGGCTGATAGGCGAGGTTTTATCTCCATTGAAAACATAGTTAGTCGCAAAGCCATACCAGAAGCTTGATTTTTGTTTTTCGTCAACAGATTGCAAAAGCTCGATGTCCATGTTAAAATCTTCTGCAACTTTGGATATAAGCTCATTGTCATAGCATTTGATTTGTAGGCGCTCAGCAAGCTGCTGCCCAATATATTTTCCGCCGCTTCCAAACTCTCTGCCAATAGTGATAACATAGTTTCCGCTGGCAGCAGCTGGGAGCGCTGAAGGCAGTGCAATTTCAACCTTAGCATTCTTTTTAAGCTTGCGCATTTCAACAAGAACAAAAATGATTGTTGGAATAAACGCACCGACATCGGCTACAATTCCCGCCCAAAGCATGAGATGAAGATTTCCTAGAAGCCCTAACAGGCAAACGCCAGGGACAAGTAAAATCACATCTCTCATAAGTGAAAGAAATAGTGCTTTATATGGCTTGTTTATAGATTGAAGCAGTATGCAGCTTGCCTTTTGCAAACAGCAGAACATTATGCCACCAAGATAAATTCTAAAACTGAGAATTGCATATTCTTTGTAGAACTCGCTGCCTTTTCCAAAAATTGCAACAATAAAGCTAGGAGCTGCCTCAAAAAGAATGGTTGCAATAATGCCCAGAATTATATTGCAGAGTATAACAAGCTTAAATGCTTTAATCACACGGTCGTATTTTTTAGCGCCATAGTTGTAGCCGATGATTGGCTGTGCACCAACCGAAATTCCAAGTGCAAAAGCTATTATTATGGCAAATACTTTAAAAACAATGCCAAGAGCTGCTCCTGCGTCAGTCGCATTTTCTCCTCCAATAGCGCCAACAACATTGTTTGCAACAATAGTGATAATTGCAATGGCGATCTGAGTTATAAAGCTTGAAATGCCAAGTCTTAAAGTTTTTCCAATAACCTTGAAATCTAATTTAAATGATTCTTTTGAAAGCTTAACAAGTTTCATTTTTCTAAAGTAAATTGCGCACATAACCGCAGGAGCAACCTGACCGATAGTTGTTGCGATTGCCGCGCCTTGCACGCCCATTTTAAATGCGAAAATAAAAATAGGGTCAAGGATAAGGTTGATAACTGCGCCAATCACAGTTGAAAGCATAGAGTATTTTGGCGAGCCGTCAGCGCGAATGATAGACGCCATGGCAGAAGCAAAAATATAGAATGGAATTCCTGCCAATATTATTGTCATGTACTGGCTTGTGAAAATTTGAGTTGTTTCGCTGTAGCCTGAAACACCTAACAGCTTAAGAATAGGGTTTTGTGCCGCAAAGCCAATAACAAGCAAAAGTATGCCAAAAGCTATGCTAACTAAAATAGCATTCCCGATACATTTTTTCGTTGTCTTGTCATCCTTTGCGCCCAGCGATATGCTGTATAGGGCAGCGCAACCATCGCCAACAAGTTGAGCAAGAGCGAGTGCAACAACAGTAAAAGGGAACACGATTGTTGTTGCCATAATGCCGTCTTGACCGGCAAGGCTGTTGCCGAGGAAGATTTGGTCAACAATGTTGTAAAGCGCACTCACCAGCATTGCAAGAACGCAGGGGATGGCAAACTTTAACAGCAGTTTTTTAACTGGCGTTTTGGTTAAGTAAAAATTTTCGCCACCTTGCGCGCTCGCATCTTCTGTTTTAACATTTTGGTTTTTCATAATATCTCCTAATATTCCTATACGAAGTGTGTCTGAGTTTCTTCACTCTTCACTTGCCATTGGAATTGGTGCCTCCCCAAATAAAAGAGCCCGCAAAGTCGAGCTTAAGAATCAGCCCGCGAAATTCCAGCTTTGGCGAGGAAGGGCTTTGCCCGACGCCAACCGAGGGAAACTGTTGCAAGCAGTTTGCCCGAAGGGAAAGCTGGATGAGCCCTTACAGTGGAGGGAGCTTGGGACGGGGAACCGACCGAGCAGCGGTTAGGCTAGCAATTGCTAGCCGTGCCCGCGTTAAGCGAGGTTGGTGCCTCCCCAGATAAAAAAAGGAGCGCACAATTCACATCGAATTATACGCTCCTTCCAGCTGTCGACTTTGATATGTTATCAAAATTTCAAAAAAAAGTCAAATTTTTTTAAAAAAAGTGTTGACATTTTTAAATGCTGGTGTATAATATAGACATAAAAAGGGAGTAGTTTCCACGACCCAGGTGGTTGAATGGCGTCATTACGAGGATAAAAACCTCCGCCTTTCAAGAGCAAATGCTTTAACAAGACTTTTTGAAGTAATTCAGAAAGTCTTTTTTTTCTTTCTGAAATAAAAATTAAATTTAAAAGGAGAGAAAAGTATGGGTTTAAAAAAAATAAGAAATGTGATTTTCACACTTGCAGCAGTTTCGGCAGCGAGTACGGTAGCATGCGGAGCCGCAGCAGCTGTAACGGGAGTGGAAGCTTCAAAGCACGAGAAAAAAGCATTTCAAATGCTTAAGGCAACAGAAGTTTATCAATCTGTTTATGATAAGGACACTGCGGCTGAGCAGGCGTCTTTAGCTGATGCCGAGTATGAATACCTCTCTGCGTGTGAAAAATTTCGCTGTGGAGAAATTAGCCAAGCTGAATTTAAAAAAGCGAAATTGGACTATGATTATGCGGTAAAAGTTTTTGAGAAAGAAACGAAATATTATCTTTCTGATGAATATTTGAAGTCTGTTATGAAAGATTTTATTCAAGAGGGTGAGCCCTGCGAGCAAGAATACGCAGAGTACGAAAATTGGTCGAAAGGAATGACAGGCACTATGAGCGCCGCTATAGCTTCTGGATGTTTATTAATGATGAGCGGAGCAGTAATAGCAGGTCTTGATAATCGCCGTTATTATTGGTAAAACACAAAAATTTTATAAATAAAGGGAGAAAAAATACGATGTGGAGATTTCCAAAACATATGTCTGAAAAAGGGAACTTAATGGTAACAGGTTTGGTTGCAGCTATATGCGTTATCCCATTTGCTGTTGGAGTGCCTTTAGGAGTGGCGCGTGATAAAAAAGAAGCAAAACAAAATGCTGAGAACACGCAACAACAAACACAAATTGTGGCTGAAGATGCCTATATTGTTGTAAATGATCAGCACACAATGCATTATGGAGACATCATTAAAACCGGAAGTGAAAAATATGATTTAAAATTTAACTGTGGTAAATCTTTGACTACAAGTGATGTAGATGAATTTAAAGCTTATATAGCTGAGCCAAGCACAGGCGCTTATGAACATAAATGTTCAACTTGCTTTGAAGAAGAAGAGTTAAGTTTATAACAAAAATAAAGGAGAAATAAAAATGAAAAGAAAAGGAATGTTAAAAAAATTAATTGTACTTAGCCTTGCATTGGCTACACTTACAACAACAGTAGTAGGATTGACGGGATGTAATAATAATGATGAACGAACTCTCAATGATGTGCAATATTCTGAAGTAATAACTCACTCAAACGAATACATTGTTGTCCATGAAAATGATGTTGATACTTTACATAAGGGAGATGTTATAGAAAGGGCATGGAATGCCGCACATTATGGATGGGCTGCCTTAACACCTATCTTAAGATTTAACTGCGGAAGACGACCTGAAACTTATCAATATGTGGTTTACCCACAAGGTTGTCCTTCTAAAGATAAATATGATGAAGTGTGTGATTGCGCTTATGAAATATCGTTACGTAGTTAGAGAGAACAAGACGCTAATCTTCAAAGCAGTTTTCATGCAGTAAGATAAGTTATTTAACAAACTTTAATCATAATTTTAGGTGGAGTATGAAAAGTAAAGCAAAAGTTAGATTTAAAGGATTGTGCAAAATGCTTGTTGCGCTAACTGTGTTTTTGCCTACGCCAGCAGTCTTGACAACTATGCTTACTGACGGAGCAAAAGAGCTTGTAACAGGAATAGAGCGTGTCCGTTAGTTTGACACAAAAAATAAAAATCAAGAGCAATTGCTCTTGATTTTTTATAGCGATAATTCACCTTGATTTGCGCACATTGTAAAATAAGCGTCAATGCAAGTGTTCATAACCAAACTTGCCTTTAACATTGTATTAGTGTCCGATTTTTTTAATTGATGGTATAAAATTGGAATGATTTTCTGATAAGCTTCTGAGAATTTATCTGTACCAATAGGTGAGCCCTGAGAATTTTTGATTTCGCGCATTAATTTATCTGATTCTGCCAAATATTTTCCATAATTTACACCATTAATTAATATTGGAGTTGATTCTTTTTTTTCAATTCCATTTTCAGTGCGGATTAACGTACCAGTAACTACATCGTTTTCATCCGTGCTACTATAAGGAAAAACCCTGTAGTCTGGCAAAATAGTTTTATATTCTGAAATATTTCTAAGATAAAGAGAAGTAAATGATTTAACGCTTGGCAAATTTAGGTCTAAATTTGCAAGCTCGGTATCAGCGATGGCAGTTAGCGGGTTAAGAATTTTAATAAGATTCACATCGCAGATGTAATCTCCGTAAATTTTGTATTTTGGATCTTCAATGTGAATTAAACTTTCGCAATGGTCGGGGACAGAATCCCCATTTTTATCCTTTGCTGTGGTGCAAGATATTTTTCTTGTCTCCAAAATTCCTGAATTTGGGTATTCTTTTAAATCCAAATCACCAAAATTAACTGCATCCAAAACGGCGTTTACAAATTCTGCAAAACCTACACAACGCAATTTTTTTGTGTTTGCTGCGGAAACAATTGTGTTGTTGAGCTCTAAATCGGCACAGCCTTCATTGTATTCCAAATTTATCGAACTCCAAGCGCAAATATAAAGAACGGCTTCAAATGGGGAAAGTTGGTTTTTCTTTATATTATCTGCCAGCTCATCAATTTGTTCATTTGCTTTTACAAGTTGGTTAAATGTCCAAAAAGTTTCGTTTGAGTATTCGGCTTTATTGTACTCTGAGAAAAATAAGTGCCCGCCTGTTTCTTTAATTAAATTGTCAAGTTTTTGAAGTTGGTCTAAAGTATGTTCTGAATATAGATATCTTGTTTTCCAATCTTCAGCCTCGCGTTGACCAAATGATACAACCACGTTGTTTAGTTTAAAACGATT
>CAZQPZ010000055.1:0-5008 GCA_964595395.1 uncultured Lachnospiraceae bacterium
TCACTCCATGCATTTATCTTTTTCATGTTTTAATTATAACCAAAATTTTGGATATAAGTCAAACAAATATTAAATTTTGTATTCAACACTGTAGGCAGTTGCAACATTTTCAAGTCTAACTTTGTCGGATATTTCCACACCCGCAACAACATACACTTCATTTCCGTCTGCAAGCACTGGAATTAAGTCACGCTTGCGCTGTGGAATTTTCTTGTCAATCATGAATGATTTAAGTTTTTTAGTGCCTCCGCCAAACTTAGTGAAAACATCGCCCTCGCGTCTAAAACGCCAAACAGCACTTTTTGGCACTTTGCGATAATCAAAGTAAAGAGTGTTATCTTTTGGCGAAAAGTCTTTAACGCGACGAACCGCAAGCTTGCCGCCTTCTGGCACATCAAACTCGCCACATCTAAGCTCACACTTAAACTCTGGGATTTCCTTCTTTCTGTTTGCAAGTGTAAGATAGTCATAATCCTTAATTGCAACAACATCAAAAGGAAGGCTTACGCGCTTGCCGTTTTCATAGCCAGCTGCAAGCTCACGAATCATGTCAACATGCTTCTTTTCAAAGTCCACCTTAACACCAATGTTCTTCAGCGCTTTAATGATCATGCGGGAGATGATTGGAGAAGGATAGATAAAATATGAAAGTGGAATTTTAGCCTCTTTTTCTTCATAGATGATTGCATCGCCAAAGGTTTGAGAGTTTATGTAGTCATCATCCTCGCTAAGTGCCTTGCCAAAGGAAACAATCGCTTTAACCGCGCCCTGCCACTTGGATGTGATTTGAGGCATGATAACATTTCTTAAAAAGTTGCGTGAGTAGGAATTGTCATTGTTGGAGCTGTCATTTATATAGTCAAGATTGTTGTATGCAATGTAATCTAAAATCTCTTCCTTAGAAGTGTTAAGCAGTGGGCGAATGTAAATCTTGTCGCGCTTTGGAGCCATGCCACGTGCGCCAGCAATTCCTGAGCCTCTAAATATGTGCATTAAAATTGTTTCAGCTTGATCTGAAAGATGATGTGCAAGCGCAATTTTATCCACAACATCCTTTTTGATAAGTGAAGCGAACACGCCATATCTTCCCTCGCGAGCCGCAGTTTCAATGCTCACATTTTTGTCCTTAGCAAGCTTTGGTGCGTCTATTCTAAACTTATAAGCGCGAACTCCCATTTCTCTGCATTTTTGCACAACAAAGTTAGCCTCTTCCCTAGACTCTTCTCTAATTCCATGGTCAACACAAATAGCCACAACTTCAATATCCAACTCTTCGCTTACAGATTGCAAAAAATGCACAAGCGCCATAGAGTCGCTTCCACCACTCACGCCAACGCCAATTCTTTCGCCTGGTTGAATAAGATTGTTGTCTTTAATAAATTTTAATACATTTTGCATAATTAAGCCCTCAGAGCCTCAATTATACACAAAAATTGTTACAAAATCAATATTTTATCAAAATTTAATTGATAAATTTTTAATTATTATAAACTTTAACCGCAATAACGGTCATATCATCCATTGCTCTGCCATTGCCATTTGCAAGCGCTTGCTCCAAAAGTTTGTCAGCCAGCACCTGTGGATTTGTGGAATATGAGTTTTTAACAAACTCCGCAATAGCGCCGTCGCTGGAGAAAGAGTCGGCAACGCCATCAGTAAACAGCAGCACGATATCGCCCGCAGACATAACCATCTTCTTGGTTACTGGGCTCACTTTATCCACTATGCCAAGTGGCAACGCCCCACTTTCAACAAGCTTGCAATCATTCTCGCTAAGCACAAAGCCGCAAGGCGAGCCCATTTTAATAAAGTCGCCAAGTCCATTTTTAAGGTCCAGAATACAAACATCAAGTGCAGAAAACTTATCTTCTTTCTGCAGAGAAAGAAGCTTGTTTACAGAAGAGAGCACAAGCTCGCTGTCAAAGCCCGCCTTATAGAAGTTTTCAATTAAACTCATTGCTGTTTCACTTGTGTGTGAAGCATCTTTCCCACTGCCCATTCCATCGCAGAGAGCAAACATAAATCTGTCGCCATCCAGCCTCATAACTGAGTAGCAATCGCCACTTGTTTCACTTCCGGATTTGGCAGAGGAAGCGACACCCATAACGCAATCATATTTTGGGCTTGTACGCAAAGTGAGTGTTGTATACCCTGGGCGCGAGGAAGCAAACTTATCACAAACTGTCATTTTGCACTTGCAAATCTTGCCCACAATTTCAGGAATTTTCAAGCCGTCCGCGTCGCTGTTTCTAACAATCAAAGTTGCCTCATAGGTGTGAGTGTTTTTCTCATACACGACTGCATCTGTGCAAACAATGTCATTAAAAAGCAGTTCGTCAACAATCTTCTGTTCACGCTTTGAATCAAAGGCAACTTCGCTGTCCACCTCTTGTGAAAGCGAGTGCATAACTGCAGAAATTCCTTTCAGCTGGTCGGCGATGAGCAACTTTGATGTGTCAATGTTGGAAAGCATGCCGCTGTAAGATTTATACTGTCTTGCAAGCGTGCCCGCCGAGCTGATTATGCCATTGACACGCCCGCAGTTGTTAGAAAGGTAAGCTGGAATGTCAAGCAGCGTAACCTTCCCCTTTTCAAATGCAATCGACACCAGTTCGTCCATAACGCGCAGAGTGTCCTCCTGTCTTGTGCGGTGGCATCTTGCTCTGTCCGGACAAGTTTCACAGTTGCGTGAGATAATTTCATCGCGCAACAATTTTTTAACATCTTGTTCGGAAAGATTTTGTTTAACAAGCCCTCTAAACGCCCTATCCATCTCGCCAAAAACATCACTCATTGAAAGAAGGCGTCTGTGCAAAATTTCTCTGTTCTGATTTACTATGTTCTTTATTGCGGCGCGGTCGGATTTAAGGTCGAAGATAGATTTAACAGAAGAGTAAAGCTTGTCTGGGATCGCCATGAACACAACCGCACTTATTGCCGTTGGCAAAATAGAAAGCCAGCCAAAAGAATAATAAAGTTTGAAGTAAAAGCCAATCACAATTTCAGCAATCACAAGCATGACAGCTGAAAAATACTTGCGATAGGTTTTAAATGGCGAAATGGCAAGCGCCCAAATCATGAATGGCGCAAAAAAGATAGGATTATTGTTAAACAGCAGCGTTCCCGTTCCAAATATGGCAGCCACAAAAACGGAATAGTAGTTTTTTGAACAATAGGTTATTGCAAGCAGCATGAAAGATACAAAAAGTTTTAGGAAAGAAAAGCCACCCACTTCAAGCGGAACAAGACCGCTGGCAAGACCAATTAAAATCACCCCACCCGCAACAAGCTCAAGCGAAGAAAGGCGATAGTTAAACCCGCGCACGAAAAGCGCCTCAAAAAGCTTAATAAAGCCAAGGCACAAAATTGTGCCAAGAACAGCGCTGATAATAGCAAAGTACAACCCAAATCCACCAGCTGCAGCAGCAAAGCCTATGTAGCCCACCTGACTGATAAACGCATAAATTGAAATCTCCCAAAGCTGCATATTCTTTTTTGCAAAGTAATGTGCGAGGTATGGAATTACGATGCAGAGTGCGCAAACAAGGGCAGATATAATTCCCGCAAGCGAGTGATTTGCAATCACCGCAGCAATAAAATATGCTGGGCAAACAAGCCAGATTTTCTGATTAGCCCAAACAAGCGCAAACATCATGGCAAAAGAGAAGGGAAAAATTACCTCAGCAATGCAGGCGTGCTCCAAAATGAAAAACAGCCCCAAAAACATGACTGCCAAAAAAACATAATAAAGTTTACCGAAAAATTTCATATATTCCCTCTTTGTGAAAAATTATATCGGCAAATAAAAAACTCCCCTAGTTAAATTTGGAGAGTTTTTGTCAAAATTAAGTATCTTTTGTCGGGCAATACTTGCCAGCAGTCCTAAAGACAAGCAAAATCCAATAGATCCTTCGCTCCCGCTCAGGATGACAGTTAAAATTTATTTTTAAAACAAAATTGCTCAATTGCGGCAGCAGTCTCGTGAATGTCCTTGCTCTCTAAAACAAGGTCATAATTATCCTTAAAGCTCCTTTCCATATCAATGCGCGAAATGCGTTTTTCAATCATATCTGGGCTTTCGCCTCTGCCCTTCAATCTTTGTCTTAGCACTTCGTTTGGGCTGTCGAGGAAAATGCTTACACATCTGGTCTTGCCTTCTAAATAATCTTTAATCTTTTTAACGCCGTGCACATCAATATCTTTAATATAGTCAGCCTTCCCTTGAATGATTTTTTCAAGCGAAGCAAACGGCGTGCCATAAAAAATGTCTGCATGCACATTTTCATATTCAAACAGCTCGCCCTTCTCAATCATCTTGTCAAACTCTTGTTTAGAAACATGAAAGTAAGCCCCATCATTTTGAGCGCGACTAGAGCGCGTTGTGTAGGTTTTCATAAATTTGAGATTAGGGCGCATTCTCATAAGCTCATCAATCGCAGAGTTTTTGCCCACTCCCGAAGGGCCAGCAACTAGAATCAGCATCTTCAACTCCTTTTAGTGGATTATATCACAATGAACACATGTTTCGCAAATGTTTAAAACGACATGATTCTATGTTACTATTACAAGGAGCGAAAGTTTGCTTGCAAGGGCTTTCGCGACGCAGCCTAAAAACACTTAAAAGAAGCTGAAATTTTAATTTCAAACAATCGTCAGATTGTTGTTAGCGAAGCTAACTTCTTTTAAGTGTTACATTTCATAAAAAGATAAAATGCCTGAGGCAACAGCGTAACACATCTTATCGCGATACTCATCACTCACAAGCAGTGCCTCTTCTTCTGGGTTAGACAAAAAGCCAAACTCCACCAAAATACCAGGAAGCGGCGTGCAGTTTAAAATATAGAAATCGCCCTCCTTAGGAGTTAGCTTTGCATAATCTGTGGTGGAATGCAGCACACCTTGCACACTGGAAGCGAGCGCCTTCCCCCGCTCATTATCAAGCCCATAAAAAACCTGAGCACCCCGCGACGAGCCCATTTTGTAGGCATTCATATGCACGCTCACAACA
>CAZQPZ010000056.1:0-4991 GCA_964595395.1 uncultured Lachnospiraceae bacterium
AGAAAAAATTAAACTCGATAAAACCAAAAGAGGGGAAAATTTATCTATAGAAGAAAAAGCAACTCTTGCACACAATATTGCCTATTCGAATTACCTGCAATTAAAATATGAAGAACAAGCACGTTTTGGCGGTTGGCGTTTTGCTAAACGCCGCATAGAAGCAATCGCTTCCTTAATAGACGAAAACGACGAACTCTACCCTTGGATGCAGCAACAAAAAGTTTGGCTTAAAAATGACTTTGAAAAAAGAATTGATAAAAAGTCTAAATACTCAGTTTATAAAGAATTTGAAAAAAATTTTAAAGACTTAGATTTAAGCATGTTTTCAGAACTTGAAAACATGATACTTCACCCAAGCCAAAGAGATGAACTTAACGCAAGTTTTGATAAGTACAGCGAAAAACAATTGTCTGACGCACTCGTAGATCTGGGCAGAACATATTTTTATGGCATGCCTACAGACCAGTTGATTTGGTATTACTTTGCTTCCCTACGTTCAGGACATCCACTTACACATGAATGTATTTGGAATGTTTTGTTAGAAAAAAGATTAACGGACGAACAATATAGTGATATTATCCAAGAAAAAACTTCTATACTTAAAGAAGGAGACTTGGACTTCAGATGTTACAAAACTCACGGCGTAAATTATAAAAGTTCAGCATATGACAATTTGGTGGATGATTTTATGTCCAAAGGAAAAATTGCTTGTGCCTTATCAATATCAGATGGCTACATTAAAAAGAATGGCCGCATCCGAGCTAGAACCAATATGTTAGAGAAAACCATTAAGAAAATTTCAGATTTTGCAGATGATGTCGAACCAAAGATTAATGCCGACCCAGCCAGCGTTCTTCTCGTTGATTTAGATTCTATATATAATTATCTCTGTGCACTAGGATCTGAAGAAATACATGAACGCTTCTATTCCTGTAAAGTCCAAGGACAAGAACTTTTATTTGACGATTATAAAACTCAGATTCTATCTCCATTATTTAATAGAGTCGCTAAAATGGCTCAAAAAGTTTTCGATTTCAAATCAAAACAACCAGATGGTTTTGCAAAAGACCTGGAACAAACAGCAAAAGTATATGGAGAGCATTTTGCTCAGTCTCGCCAAATGTTTTACCAAAACCAAAACGAAATAGAAGCCTTCCCATCAGACCCTAAAAAGCTAAATGAAATTTCCGCTTTACGAAGTATGCAAGAAACACAAAGATAAATAAAAACCCCGCATGTGCGGGGCTTTTTTATTTCTTATCTGTTCTGCCTACGAGATAGTCAAGAGATGCGCCAAGATTTTCAGCGATAATGATTAACCTTTCAAATCTTGGCTCTTGTCCTTTCTCCCATTTTCTAATGACAGATTCATTAAGCCTAAGGTTTTGACAAAATTTCCAGTGAGTTATATTATTCTCTTCCAATAGTGCACGATATCGTGGCAAAAATAAAGACACATCATAATCCTTGAAGAAGTAAGGTTTGATTTTATTGCTTAACCCGAATAAATAATCTAAAGAACAGTCAAAATAATTTGCAATTCTTACGGCAACTGCAACTGTTGGTATGCGCCCTCTTAAATATGAACTATATAATGATGCGGAAACTTTAGTTTCTTTCCCCAAAGCCCTTAAAGACAATCCTTTATCGTCAATTAAATCTCCTAATATTTCTGCAAAATCATCCATAAGCACCTCTTTCGACAAAAATAGACAAAAGCAATATGAAAATTATGCTCTTCCTGCGACTAGTCTATTAAAAAACATGTTATAATATCCACGTGTGCTAAGCTGAGCTAGTGCACAACAACCATAAAGGAGGAAAAAATGGAAAAAGAAAGAAAAACAAAGTTGTTGGGATATATCTTCCCGAGTGCACAAGCACAAGAATTTATGTGCAATAATGTGTTTGTGGAGCTTGACTCTAGTATCCCGTCAAGGGTATGCATATCATCAAAAAACACTTGCCCAGCCGTGCGCAAGGAAAATTTGAATTTAGTAAAAGCAAAAATTTTGGCGTATCTCGCAATAAATTATGATTGCAAAAATGAAATTTTAAAAATTTACAAAAAAGATTGCATTCAAGATGTGCTTGAGGAAATTCTACTTGGCTATGTTTTCTACATATCGCAAACAAACCCCAAGTTTAGCAATATAGACATTTTTAGAGACAAGCGCAGCATTTGCTTTGCTCCCGTTTCTATTGTTGACATATTGTAATTGTCAGCAAGCCCTTAAAAGGCTGTCATTCTGAGGCTATAGCCGAAGAATCTACTAAACCGACCTTCGTATTGCTATTGATTGACGTAAGCGTGCGTAGTAGATCCTTCGCTCCAGCTCAGGATGACACACTTCGTGTGTTAGTACTTAGAAAGCACAATTTTATCTAATAGATCCTTCAGTTCACGCTTCAGGATGACAGATGCGGATAAAAGAAAAATAAAAACAGGCACTGCCTGTTTTTGGTGTCACCCGCGAATCTATTCTATTATCCCGCACGCAATCTTTTCGCCAGAGTCGCCAGAAGGCTGGGTGCGGAAGTCATCTGGTTTATCATGAATTATCACACTGCGGCCTAGCACTTCACTTACATTAAATCTGTTTGTAAAAACGCCGCTGAAGGCATAGCCATTGTTTGAGAAAAGCGATGGCAAATCGCCAGCATGAAGCGGATGACACTCGTCCTGTGGATTATAATGCGCGCCAGTGCGTGCAAAATTATCGCCACAATCCCCTTCCTCATGAATGTGCATTGCAAAAATGTTTGTTTCTGTTTGAGGCAGATTATAGATTTCACTTATCACTGCAACGCCGTCACGCAGTTGATAAAACTTAACTTCGCCATAAATATCTGGCCACTGTTCGCCCCCGCGTACTGTCGCTTTCGCCGACGGGCTTAATCTTGCAAGCAAGCTAAGCATGGTGTCAGGCTGGTTATTAAAAATTCTAAACATAGCATTCTCCTTGCAAAATTAATATGATCTAGCCCATATTTTTGTTAAAGGCGAAAAATATTTTTGCAAATTTTTAAAATATGCTAAAATTTAGTCATGCAAAAGTTAATTATTAAATCATTTGACGGATTTGAGCTTTCAGCCGCCCTATTCAAAGTGGAAAATCCAAAAGCAGTGGTGCAACTTGTTCACGGCTCACTTGAGCACAAAGAGCGCTACTATGACTTTATCAGGTTTCTAAACAAGAACGGCTATGCCGCCATCATATCCGACAATCGCGGGCACGGCGAAAGCGTGGATGAAAACTATCCTCGCGGCTTTATGAATGGGCCAGACGAAACAGTACGCGACCTATATGAAGTAACTAAATTTGCAAAGTCTGTTTATCCAAACACTTCTTTTTACATGTTTTCACATTCACTTGGCACTCTTTTTGCGCGTGTTTATCTTCAAAAGCATGATGAAGAAATTGATAAACTTGTGCTTAGCGGAACTGTAAACTATAACCCTGGAGTTTCAATTGGAATTGCGCTTGCCAAAACTATTTCATTTTTTAAGGGCAAGCATGGCAAAAGTCGCCTACTTAACAACATGGCTGCAATTAAGAAAGATGACAGCTGGATAAGCTACAGCCAAAAAAATCTTGAGGCTTATAGAAACGACCCACTTAACATTCCAATGTGGCAAAACTATGGCGCTCTGACAGTTTTTGAGTCAGACTGCGAGCTTAAAAAATACAAAAAGTATGAATGCAAAAATCCTGACCTTCACATCCTCACCGTTTCGGGCATAGATGACCCAATCACAGGCGGAGAAAAGGGACTTAAGGACACTATTAAAACTCTCGAGCATATCGGCTACAAAAATGTCCAAAAGATTGTATATGCTGGCATGAAACATGAAATTTTGAATGAAGATGACAACAAAAAAGTTTATAACGATATTTTAAATTTCTTTAATAATTAAGATATATTTATATTTTATCTAATTTTAGTTTTGAAAATGCTCAAATTTTGTTATAATCACTCATGGATTATGAAAAAACTTTTTCGCTTCTTTAGAGGCTACAAAAAGGAAATGTGGATTGCTCCATTTTTCAAACTTATTGAAACAATCACTGAGCTGTTCATCCCAATCCTTGTAGCAAATATGATTGATATAGGCGTCGAAAACAACGACGTTAAATATATTGCGGTCTGGGGAAGCGTTGTTATTCTTTTAAACATCATTGGCATTGTTGCAGCTGTGCTTTGCCAAAAGTTTGCGGCAAAAGCTTCTGCCGGAATTGCTTATGAAATGAGAAAAGGGCTTTACAGCCATGTTAACACCTTCTCACATGCAGAGCTCGACAAGTTTGGAACAGCAACACTTAACAACCGCGTCACCCACGACGTAAGCGTCATTAAACGCGCTGTTGCTTCTTTTATTCGCCAAGTGATGCGCGCGCCTTTCCTCCTTATTGGCTCACTTGTTATGGCAATGATTATCGACCTTAAACTTTCAATACTATTCGTTGTTGTTGCTCCACTTGTTATTGGTGCTGTGTTCGTAATCTTAAGAATAACTGAGCCACTTTATAACAAAACACAGAAGAATCTTGATAAAGTTTCAGAAATAACAAGAGAAAATTTGCAAGGCTCAAGAGTGATCCGCGCTTTTAATAAACAAGAATATGAAGAGGATCGCTTCCAAGCTGCTTCACTCAAACTTCGCAAATCTGCAACAAAAGTTACAAATGTTTCAGCAATGCTCACCCCTATCACAGGCACAATACTCAACTTTGCAATCATTGCTGTTATCTGGTTTGGCGGAGTGCAAGTAAACATTGGTGGGCTTACTCAAGGTCAAATTATCGCATTCGTTAACTATCTCACATCAATCGCCTCTTCGCTTATCTCTATCGCAAATCTTACAATTCAATTTATTAAAGCTTCTACCTGTGCAAAGAGAGTTAATGAAATCTTTGACACTAAGCCAAGTGTTATTGAAACCAACACCGAGCATATGGAGCTTGAAATCCATAAAGGAACAACTAAAA
>CAZQPZ010000057.1:0-4977 GCA_964595395.1 uncultured Lachnospiraceae bacterium
GGGCAAAACTTTATCTTATTGCAAATAAGCCACCTAAAGCATGCGAGCTTGAGAACTTTGAAATGTGCTTGAGCCTGCCAAAAGCACCCGGTGCGCTTAAGTATATTCTTGCGGTTTTGCCGCTGCAACTACTCAGTTACAACGTTAGTGTAATGCGTGGAATTGACCCAGATAAGCCAAGAAATCTTGCAAAATCGGTGACTGTCGAATAAGGCAGAAAATTGTTAAAAATTAGCTAAACTTTTTTAGAGAAAGGTATTGACTTATAGTCAAAAATAGGTTAGAATAAGCCATACACTAAAGGAGAGAATATTATGACACACAACCCAAATCACGTAAGAGTTAATAGAGAAGGCGAATACGAAGGAATACTTGTAGATGAGCACAAGGCAATGAAGCATAAAGCGCAAAGGGAAGAAGCTTTATATAGCATTTCTTATGAAGCTGTTTCTATGGAAGAGTTTGACGCTTTAGTTAAAGCTGGATTAGTTAAACCTAATAGCACAGATAAGAGATCTGTAAAAGAAATCATTATTTCTAGAAAAGCTAAGTTAAGACACAATGGCGAAAAGAAGAGCTGTGATTCAACTTGGGTAGAAGAAGCTCCAGAAGAAGCCGAGCCAGTTGCTGAGAACAATGATGATTGCAAAATTGTTCAAAGAGGCAGAATAATTAAAGTTTATGAGAACGGTGAGTTGGTTGCTGAAGCTATTGACCCTACTTATGTTAGCAGAAAGGAAAAGAAACTTAAAGATTTAGAAGTATGTGCAGATCTTGATGAGCAATATGCTAAGTGGGCTGAAGAAAATGCAACTCCATCAGATACTGGATTTAGATATTATGACTGGGTTTCTGAAACTCTGGATCGCTAATTAAGCAACATTAAACTGAATTAAACATATAAAAAGGTCATGAGAAAATTTTTTGTAAATTCTGATGACTTTTTTTATATCATAAAAACGGCTCTTCCTTCTGTTAAAAAAGTTAAGTTAATTTCCACTGGTTGGACGAATTTTGTGTATGTCGCATCATCAAGGCGGGGAAAGTATATTTTCCGCTTCCCGCGCAACGACTTTTTTTCGCAGCAGCTTGTTAAAGAGTGTAAGTTTATTGAGAAAATAGCTGATCAGAAGATAAGTTTTCTTATTCCAAAACTTGAGCTTAGGTTTTATAAACATAAGCCTTATTCCATGCATAAACTGCTTGCGGGGAGGCCTCTGTCAAATTGCACACTTTCAAGCAGAAAAAAAGAAAGGCTCGCAAAAGACGTTTGCCTTTTTGTGCAAGAGCTGCAAATAATTAAACCTAAAATGAATTTGCCTACAACTTCTAAATTTTTAGAAAATTTATCTAAAGTGAGCGGCAAGGGCGTGGGATATGATTTAACTAAGCACGCTTCTTTAATTCAAGCGGAAAACGAAAACGGGCTTGTTCTTAGCCATGGCGATTTAAACCCGGGCAATATTATAATGAGAAGGGGAAGAATGGTGGGGGTGCTTGACTTTGCGTTTGTAAGCTATTCTAGCCCGCTAGATGACCTTGCAAGACTGATTGGAAGGTCAGATGAGAGTTATTTCATTCTACTAAAAAATGCCTATCAAAAGGCATTTAAACAGGAAATAAACGATGAAGACATTAAAGCTTTAATTTCAGTTTGGGATTATGTGGAAGAAAAATATGTTGATTATATCAGACGAGAGCATCCAGATATTCTTCTTCCAGAAAAGTTTTCTTAGCTTCTAATAATTCATTTTCGCTGCACGCTGGAAAGTCAAGATTTTTTCGGCCGTCCTTAAAGAAAGGATAGCAATCTTTGAAAGTGCCTTGATAGATTGGCTGAAGTGAAAAGGCGGTCCAGATAACGCATTCGCAGTCGTATTTTCTAACAAGATATTTTAGAGTTTTTGGCATTATTTGATAGAAATAATCAGCAGAGCTTTTATTTGTAATTCGCCCCATTTCTTGCTCGCGTTTTTGAATAAAAGAGTTGCTGATTTTTTGATTTACGCTAAGCATTAAAACAAGATGAAAGTAATTTCTATTTTTAATTTCTTCAAAAATATATTTTTCAAATTTTCTATTTAAAATTGCTATTTCCAAAATGATGTCAATTCCGCTTTCAAAAGCAAGCCTCAACAAGCATAAAAGGACTTTTAGTGCAAAGCCGTTAGATATTTCTCTATAATCGGGGCGGGATGAGATTGAGGCGTAATTTGGGAAAAGGTAAGCGAAATTTCGCACAGCAATGTGCAGAGGCTTAATTTTTGCTTTTTCACACAGCTTTTCACAGGAAGAGAGCAGTTGTGAGGTTTTGCCACTGCCGCTTTGACCGGTTAATCTAAAAAAGCGGCCGCCAAAAGTGCAGCCTCGGCTTAGTTTTTTAAATGCCTCTTTTGCTGAAGCGAAAACAATGTTATCGGGGGTGTCGTCTTTCCATATACTGGATTTTATGCTGTTATATGCGTTTAAAAAAAGTTCCATCTACCTTATTTATTCGGCAGCGAACTTTTTTGTTAGAAATTACTGAATTGTGAGTTATACAAATTGTAATAGAAGCCCTTCTTTGCAAGCAGCTCTTTATGTGAGCCTTGCTCAATGATGTTTCCTTTGTTCATAACAAGTATAATGTCCGAAGAGGTGATTGTTGACAGCCTATGCGCAACAACGAAACTTGTTTTGCCTTTCATCATTTTGTTGAAAGCAGTTTGAATTGCAAGTTCTGTTCGTGTGTCGATGTTGCTTGTTGCTTCGTCTAAGATAAGCATGGCAGGTTTTACAAGCATAAGTCTGGCAATACATAACAGCTGTTTCTGACCTTGTGAAAGGTTATCTCCATTTTCGTTGATGATGGTGTCATATCCATCAGGCATGGTTTCAATGAAGAAGTCGGCTCCCGCAGCTTTGGCAGCGCGTTTAATTTCTTCATCAGTTGCATCTTGCTTGCCATATGCAATGTTATCGCGGATGCTTGCTGAGAACAGCCAAGTGTCTTGCAGCACCATTCCAAATCCGCTTCTTAGGCTGGATCGAGTTACATCTCGCACATCATGCCCACAAACTTCAATCTTACCTTTATCGACATCATAGAAGCGCATGAGTAGGTTGATGAGCGTACTTTTTCCGCAGCCGGTTGGCCCAACTATGGCAACTTTTTGACCTTTAGAAACTTTAACATTCAAGTTTGTGATAAGTTTTTTGTCAGTAGTGTAGGAGAAATCTACATTTTCAAAATTTATTTTGCCGTTATATCGTTTGATTGCTGGCAAGCCATAATCACTAACTTCATTTGGGATGTCAAGAATTGCAAACACTCTGGCTGCAGATGCAAAGGCTGCTTGAAGGTCTGAGAACACGTCGGTAATTTCGTTGAATGGGCGGGTGTATTTGTTTGCATAGGAAAGCAGAGTTGAAATGTTACCGATTGTCATACTGCCTTTCATTGCAAATAAGCAGCCCATTATTGCCACAATTGCATACAATATTCCGTTAATAAATCTTGTCACAGGTCCTGAAAGAGAGGCATAAAAGGTTGATTTTGTGTTAACATCACGCATTCTTTGATTGATTGCATCAAATTTTTCGATAGAGCGATCTTCATATTCGAAAGCTTTAACAATTTTTTGATTGCCCAGCATTTCAACAAGTGTTCCGGATAAATCTCCAAGTTCTTTTGCTTGTTGCTTGAAAAGCTTATTTGTTCTTTTTGCAATAAATCCAGCAATTAAAAGAGAAATTGGAGTGAGGCAGACAATAGCTGCAGAAATTGGAATGTTAATTTTAAACATAAACACAATTGTAAGAGCGATTGTAGATATGCAGTCAAAGAAGGTTGTTATGCCTAAAATAAAGCCGTCTGTAATATCGTCTACATCATTAATCATTCTGCTTTGGAGATCACCATGGCTGGAGCCATCAATAATTTTTAGCGGAACGCGATTAAGTTTGTTGTAGATGTCATTGTGCATGTCTTGTTCTATTCGGTAGCTTAGGTCATTCGCAGTTTTCGTGGTCAACCACTTTAGCACGGCAAAGGCAACAATGCAAACCGCAAGGGCGACAATGTATTTAAGAATTGTGTCAAAGTCAACCATGCCAGGACCCACTATGCAATCTATTGCGTTTCCGATAATAAGCGGAATTGCAATTTCAAATATGGTGTTTGCAAGTCCAAAGAAGATTGAAAGTGCAAGCAGCCACCAGCTTTTTTTAAGATACTTAAAAACTCTGCCAATGACATTTCGCTTTTTAGGGCGTTTAACTTTTGCAAGGCGTTCAATCTTTTTTCCGCCATTGTCAAGAATAATGCCAGTCTCGGTAAACTTTTGAGAGCCCTCTTCATTAGCCTTGTATTTTTTTTCTTGACCTAAAAGGGAAGATGGCAGCGCAGTTGGAATTTGGACTTTGCTTGTTGGCTGTACTTTTTCAGGGTTGTTAAAAGATGGCTTAGGAAGTGCGGCGATTGCCTTTTGAAGTTTCCTAAACTCTTTTTCATCCTTTTTAGATCTTGGAATAGTTATCTTTTTCTTAGCCAACTTTTTATCCTTTTACTTAGTTTGAGATTCGTAAATTTCTTTATACACCGGGCATGTATTCAACAATTCGTTGTGTTTGCCAATGCCAACAATGTCGCCGTTTTCCATAACGATGATTTTGTCGGAGTTTTTAACAGTGTTCGCACGTTGCGAAACAAGAATGATTGTTGCGTCAATATTTTGCTTAATTGCCTTTCTTAATGCTGCATCTGTTGCAAAGTCGAGGGCGGAGGCGCTGTCATCTAAGATTAGAATTTCGGGGTCGCCCACAAGCGCACGCGCAATTGTAAGGCGCTGACGCTGTCCGCCAGAGAAGTTCTTTCCTCCGGCTTGCACTTTGAAATCATATTTTCCGTTAAGCTCGCTAACAAATTCCTCACTTTGAGAAATTTTAACCGCTTTTGCCATTTCTTCAATATTGGCGTCTGGCTTTCTCCACCTTAAG